>RFUD01000062.1 GCA_009923125.1 Planctomycetia bacterium | reverse complement strand
CCACGCTCGCGGCGGAGATCGGACTGGAGATCGACCTCGACCACGCCGTGCACGTGAAGGAGACGTCGTTCCTCGCCCAGTTGGAGCACGTCGAGGCGATCGACCCGGTCGTGGACGTCGTGCGCCGGGCGCGCGGCCGCATCCCGCTGGGGGTGGTCACCGGCGGCTACCGGGCCGTCTGCCGAAAAATCCTCGAGCACGTCGGCATCGCCGACTCCTTCGACACGCTCGTGGCGAGCGAGGACACCGCCCGGCACAAGCCCGACCCGGAGCCTTTCCTGGAGGCGGCCCGCCGGCTCTCCGCCCGCCCCGAGCGGTGCGTCGTGTGGGAGGACAGCGACCTCGGCATCCGCGCCGCCGAAGCGGCCGGCATGACCTGGATCGACGTCCGGGCGTTCCACCGCCCCCGCCGCCTGACCTGACCAGCCCCATGGCCTAGGCACGCTTCCGTCATGCCCGACCCCCTCACGATCGCCGACATCCGCGCCGCCCACGACCGCATCCGCTCGGGCATTTATCGCTCGCCCTGCCCGCCGAGCGTGCCGCTCTCCGACCTCACCGGTGCCGAGGTGTTCTGCAAGCTCGATCTCCTCCAGCGGACCGGATCGTTCAAGGAACGCGGGGCCCGCAACGCCCTGCTGCTGCTCGACGAGGCCCAGCGCCGCCGCGGCGTGGTGGCGGCGTCGGCGGGCAACCACGCCCTCGGGCTCGCCTACCACGGACGGCTGCTCGGGATTCCCGTGACGGTGGTCATGCCGCGGTTCGCACCGCTGGTGAAGGTGTCCACCTGCCGGCGGCTCGGCGCCACGGTGGTCCTCGAAGGCGAGACGTTCGAAGACGCGCGGCGACTGGCGGTGGAGATCGCCGCCCGCGAGGGGCTCGAGCGGATCCACGGGTTCGACGACCCGCGGGTGATCGCGGGGCAGGGGACCATGGGCCTCGAAATCCTGGAAGACGTGCCCGACGCCGACGCGCTGGTGATCCCGTGCGGCGGCGCCGGCCTCCTCGCCGGCGTGGCCACCGCGGCGAAGGCGCTCAAGCCCGACATCCGGATCGTGGCCGTGGAGCCGGCGGCGGCGGGAAGCCTCTCCGCGTCGCTCGCGGCGGGGCGGCCGACCCAGGTGGCGATCCGACCGACGCTCGCCGACGGCCTCGCGGTGGGGATGGTGGGGGAGCGGGCGTTCTCGATCGCGGCGCCGCTGGTCGATCGGGTGGTGACGGTGGGCGAAGATGCCCTCGCGCTCGCCGTGCTGCGGCTTCTCGAACTCGAGAAGACGGTCGTCGAGGGGGCCGGCGCGGCCCCGCTGGCCGCCCTGCTCGACGACGGCTGTGCGGAACTCCGCGGCCGCCGGGTCGTGCTCCTGCTTTGCGGCGGCAATATCGACACGTCGATGCTCGATCGCGTCATCGACCACGGCCTCGTGGCCGACGGGCGACGGTGGCGGTTTTCCACGCGCGTCAGCGACCGACCGGGTGGGATCGCGCGGCTCGCGGCGGTGATCGCGGCCGCCGGGGCGAACGTCCGCGAGATCGTGCACGACCGTGCCTTCTCGGGGCCCGACGTGTTCTCGACGAGCGTCGCCGTGACCGTCGAGACCGCCGATCGCGAGCATGTGGCGGCCCTCGCGGCCCGCCTCGCCGCCGAGGGCTTTTCCATCTCGTAGCGACAAGCCTGCAGGCCGGTCGACCGACAGGGCGGGAGCCCGTCCCTGCGGCAAACTCGGCTGCAAAGCCGCAAACCCTGCGGGTCGTGCGGGTCACACAGCCGCCCTGATTTTCGCTGCAGCCTGCTCGCCGTTGCGGCCGATTTCCCGTCATTGGTGCGAAGGGCCGGCTTCGCACCCTGACAGGAGACCCTTCCATGGTCACCCCTTCGAGCAGCCTGTTCGTCGAGCCGGCCCGCCCCAGTCCCATCCCATCCTCTCCCGACCGGGAACGCGAGCGGCTGCGCCGCGAACTCCTGCGACGGATCATCGACCGCGAGACGCGGCGGCAGGCCCTGCGAGGCACGCCGCACTAGTCCGCCGCCGCCCACCAGGAGACTCACGCATGCGACGCACGTGCTGTACGGTCCTCCTGGCGACACTCCTCGCGAGCCACGCGGCCCAGACCCGGGCCCAAGCCCCGGCCCAGGGGCTGGCCGCGTGGGGCTGGGGCTTCGGCCAGGCTGCTGCGCCCGCCACCACGCCCGGCAAATGGTCGCCGGAGGCGTTCGCCGACTACATCGGCACCGGGCAGACGCCGCACCCGGCGGTCGTCAGGATCATCGCCCCCGAGAACTCCGGCACGTCGATGGGCTCGGGCGTGCTCGTGGATGTGAATCGGACGCAGGGTCTCGTGCTCACCAACTGGCACGTCATCCGCGACAGTCGCTCCGGCGTGCTCGTGCAGTTTCCCGACGGCTTCCAGTCCGCCGGGACGGTCGTGCGCTGGGACGAGCCCTGGGATCTGGCCGCCGTCGTCGTCTGGAAGCCGCATGCGACGCCGCTGCCGCTGGCCGCCGACAGGCCCCAGCCTGGCGAACCGCTGACGATCGCCGGCTATGGCCGTGGCCCGTTCCGCACGGAGACGGGGCCCTGCACGCAGTATCTGTCGCCGGGCTCGGGGTATCCGCTGGAGTTCGTGGAGCTCCAGGCGACGGCCCGCCAGGGGGATTCGGGCGGGCCGATCCTCAACAGCCGCGGCGAGCTCGCCGGCCTGCTGTTCGGCCAGAACGACGGCCGCACGATCGGGAGCTGCACCACGCGACTGCGGACCTTCCTCGCGGAGGTCGGCTCGACCGGCTTCCAGTCGCTGCCGATCGCCGAGTTTTCCGCCGAGCCGGCGATCGAACGCAGCCTCGGCACGCCCGCCCCGCCGGCCCGGCTGGCCTCGGCGATCGACGCCGACCTGATCCAGCGGTCGGCCCACGTCGCGGAGCCGCAGCCGCCCGCAGGCCACTCGCCGGTCGAGCCGTCGCTCGAGGAACTGCTCGACGTGCGCACCCACGGACAGGCGATGCTCACCACCGCGGGCGGCCTGGCCCTCGTGTTCCTCGGGCTGCGCACGATCATCGGCGGCCGCGTGAGACACTCACCTCACGTCTCGTGATGTGGGGCAAGCGTCCCGCTTGCCATCGGCGACCGGGACGGTCGCCCCACAGGGGCTACTTCGCCTTCTTCGTAACGGTCGCCTTCCTGATCACCACCGGCTCGACCGGGCGATCCTGACCGCCGGTGCGCACGTTGCCGATCGCCTTCACGACGTCGAGGCTCGCCTGATCGGCCGTGCGACCGAATGCCGTGTACTGCCGGTCGAGGTGCGGCACCTTCTCCAGGCAGATGAAAAACTGGCTGCCGGCGGAGTTGGGATCGCTGGTGCGGGCCATCGACAGCACGCCCGGCTCGTGGGGCGTGCGGTTGAATTCGGCCGGAATCGTGTAGCCCGGGCCACCGGTGCCGGTGCCCTGCGGGCAGCCGCCCTGGATCATGAAGCCCTTGATGACGCGATGAAAACAGCCGCCGTCGTAGAACCCGCTCTCGGCGAGCGCCACCATGTTGCGGACGTGGCCCGGCGCCGACACCGCATCGAACGTGAGGCGGATCGGCCCGGCCGACGTGTCGAGCGTGACCTCGTACTCGGTCTGGTCGAGATCGATGGCCTTGGCGGCCTTCTGCAGATCGGCGGGGGAGGCCTTGGCCATGAAAACTCCTCGGGGGGCTGATACGCTGGGGACGCATGCAGAGCGACAGCTCGACTCGCGCCACCGGTGATGGGGATCTCTCCGGGCGACGGCTCGGAGGATACAGGCTGCTGCGCCGGCTGGGAAGCGGCGCGATGGCCGACGTCTACCTCGCCGAGCAGGAATCGCTGGCCCGGCAGGTGGCCGTGAAGGTGCTGCGGCCGGAGACGGTCAGGCAGGCCACCGCCGTGCAACGGTTCGCGCAGGAGGCCCGGGCGGCGGCCGGACTCGTGCATGGCCACATCGTGCAGATCCACGAAGTGGCCTGCATCGAAGGGGTGTACTTCCTAGCCGAGGAGTATGTCGCAGGCCCCACGCTCAAGACGTGGCTCGCGGTGCGTGGGCCGCTCGACCCGCGGCAGGCGGTGGCGGTGCTGGGCCAGGTCGGATCGGCGCTCGTCCGCGCGGCGGAGCAGGGGGTGGTGCATCGCGACATCAAGCCCGAGAACCTGCTCGTCACGGCGGCCGGTGACGTCAAGGTGGCCGACTTCGGCCTGGCCCGCGTGCTCGCCGGTCCCGAAGGCGTGGAACTCACGCAGGAGGGCATGACGCTCGGCACTCCGCTCTACATGAGCCCCGAACAGGCGGAGGGAAGACCGGTCGATGCCCGCAGCGATCTGTATTCGCTCGGCGCCACCGTCTACCACCTGCTCACCGGCCGCCCGCCGTTCGACGGGGCGACGAGCCTGGCCGTGGCGATGGCCCACATCAAGGAGCCGCTCGTTCCCCTCACGGAGCGGCGACCGGGCCTGCCGGCGGGGCTCTGTCGGATCGTCGATCGACTGCTGGCGAAGGAGCCGGCCGGGCGGTTTTCGATGCCGACCGACCTGCTCCATGCGGTGGCGGAACTGGAGGCCGAGGTGGCGACCGGCTCGCGGCATCTGCCATCGGCGCTGGCATGGACCGACCCTGCGGAGTGGGCGGCCGTCATCTCCCCGCGGCTGCAGGGGGCGGCGGCCCCGACGCAGCAGCGGCTGGGGCGGACGATCGAGATGCGCGAGGCGACCATGCGGCTGCAGGGGGCGATCGAGCGGGAGATGCTCGACCGGGACTCGTCGCGCCGGCTGTGGGTGGTGACCGGCGTGGCGGCGCTGGCGGCGTTGGCGGCGGGGTTTGCCGTCGGCCGGCTGCGGTCGCGACGGTCGATGTTTTTCGGCCGCCCGAGCCGCTGAGCCGACGCCACACGCGGCTCCGCCCGCACGCCACGGGCCTTTCCGGCAGGGGGTTCAAGTTCGCTTGACACCCCGTCCGACACCTTTACAGTTCAGTCCGGTACAGGTCCGACAGACGCCCCCATCGTCTAGTGGCCCAGGACGTCGGGTTCTCAGTCCGAAAACCGGGGTTCGACTCCCCGTGGGGGTACTTGAGCAGCCGTATAGTCCGCGATCGCGGGCAGTGCGGCTGTTCTCGTTTCCGGCGCCAACGCCTGAGCACCGGTGAGATGTGGCTTTCGTGTCCAAACGCTGGGGCACCTTGGCAGTGGATCTCCTCGAGGCTCGGATGGATGAATTTGAGCGATCCGCCGCGGTGGGTCGTTGCCCCCATCGTCTCTGACGTCCTGCGCGTTTCTTTTTCACGCGCGATGGCCCGGAAGATGGGACGGGTTTGCCGGCTGGCGCGACGGGGAAAGTGCCGGGTGTTTCGTGCGGCACCGATCACCGATGACACTCAGTCGGCCGGACGTGGGGAGAGGCGTCATGGGAGGGAGATGGCGCGCGGGCTTCTGGACCGCGGCCGTGTGCGCCGCCGTCGCGTTCGGGCCGCGGCCGGTGGCGGCGGCCCCCACCCGGCTGGATGAGGGCGAGCCCGAAACTCGGGCGCCGCGGCGTCGGCTGACGCGCAGCGAATACGAACACTCGCTCCGCGACCTCCTCGATCTGCCCGGGCTCACGATCCGCGACATGCTGCCCGAGGACGGGCGGGTGCACGGGTTCGACCGCTGCGTCGATGCACTCGACATCTCCCCCGTCCATGTGGCCGCCTGGCACGCCGCCGCCGGCGTCGCGCTCGCCACCGCGACGGTCGAAGCATCCACTCCGCCCCGGCCGACCTCCACCCGGCTGTTGCCCGGCACGCAGGACTTTTTCAAGCTCGCACTGCTCGAGGGCGATGCCGTGTTCCTGAAAAGCGGTCGCTACGACGCCGATGCCCTGCCGCTCGTCCGCGGGCCGCTCCCGCACAAGCTCGCCTATTACGAGGGGACGGGGCTGTTCCCCTATCCCCACTCGGTCGGCGTCTTCCGACGCCAGGGGCCGAACGACCACTTCGCGCTCTTTCTCTCGACGTTCACCGCGCCGCGCACCGGCCGCTACCGGATCACGGCCGCGGTGTGGAGCTTCCACTGGAACCGCGGGGCCGTCGAGGCGACCTCCGCCCCCGAGGCCGTCACGCTCCACGCCAACGACCGTCTGCTCGGCACGCTCGACGCACCGTCGCTGCGACCACAAGCCCACGTACTCGACGCCTGGCTCAACCAGGGCGAACAACTCCTGTTCACCGCCGCCTCGCTGCCGCCGGCCAGGGTCTTCGAGCGGCCGGGCAGGGCGGCGGAGTACGTCGGCCCCGGCGTCGCCCTCGACCACATCGACGTCGAGGGGCCGCTGTTCGACACCTGGCCTCCGGCCGGCCATCGCCTGCTCTACGGCACCGGCCCGAAACCCGACGTCCGGCAACTGCTCTCGACGCTCCTCGCGCGGGCGTTCCGCCGTCCTGCGACATCCGCCGAGATCATGCGCTACACGGCCCTCGTGAACCGCAGGCTGAAGGCCGGGGAACCGCTCGAGCAGGCGGTCCGCGCGGCGGCCCAGGCAGCGCTCTGCTCGCCCGAATTCCTGTTTCTCGGCGGTCCGCCGGGCCCGCTCGACGACTGGCACCTCGCCGCCCGGCTGGCGTCGTTCGCACACGACTCGATCCCCGATGAACAACTGCACGCGCTGGCGCGTCGCGGCCGGCTCCGCGACGCGGCCGTCCTGCGTGCCGAGACCGACCGGCTCCTTTCCGACCCCAAGGCCGCGCGGTTCATCGAGCACTTCCTCGACGAGTGGCTCGACCTGCGCGACATCGACATCACGACGCCCGACGCCGGCCTCCACCCCGAGTACAGCCCCCACCTCCGCGACGGCATGCTCGCGGAGACACGCGGCTTCTTCGCGGAACTCCTCGCCCGCGACCTGCCCGTCACGGCGCTCGTCGACCCCGACTTCGCGATGGTGAACCAGCGGCTCGCCGCCCACTACGGCCTCGTCCCCGAGACGGGGCCGGTGCTCGGCACCGCGATGCGCCGCGTGCCGCTCCCTGCCGGCTCGCCGCGCGGCGGCCTGCTCGCACAGGCCAGCGTCATGAAGGTGACCGCCAACGGCACCGTCACCTCCCCCGTCAAACGCGGCGCGTGGGTGCTCCGCGAACTCCTCGACGACCCTCCCGAGCCGCCACCGCCCAACGTGCCCGCGGTGGATGCCGACGTCCGCGGCGCCGTCGCGATCCGCGAGCAGCTCGCGCTGCATGCGGCCGACGCCACCTGCGCCGCCTGCCACGCGTCGATCGACCCGCCCGGATTCGCGCTCGAAAACTTCGACGTCATCGGCGGCTGGCGGGACCGGTATCGGATCCTGCCGGCGGCGGCCACCGCGGCGACCGGGCCGAGCCGGCCCCCGATCCTCGGTGACCCGATCGACGCCTCGGGCACGCTCGCCGATGGCCGCTCGTTCTCGTCGTTCTCCGAATTCCGGTCGCTCGTCGCGGCCGACCCGGAGCGGCTCGCCCGCGGGCTCGCGCGACAGCTCGTGGCGTACGCGACGGGATCACCGGTCGGCGCGGCCGACCACGCCGAATTCGACGCGCTCATCGAGCGGGCCGCCGCGCGCGACTACGGCGTCCGTACGCTCGTCCATGAAGTCGTCCAGAGTCGCCTGTTCCGTGAGCAATGACATGCACCGTCCGTGTTCCGCAGCCACCCCGTCGCGCCGGTCGTTTCTCCGCGGAGCGGGGGTGGCGGTGGCGTTGCCGTGGCTCGAGGCGGTCGGCGGCGGGCGGATGGCCCGGGCCGCGGCCGACGGACCCCCGCGCCGGCTGCTGGCGATCGAGACCACGATGGGGCTCCTGCCGCAGCACTTTTTCCCGCGGGCGGCGGGCCTCGACTACGAACCCTCCGCCTACCTCGCGAAACTCGCCCCCTTTCGCGACCGGTTCACGGTGTTCTCCGGCCTGTCCCATCCGCTCGTGGACGGCGGCCACGCGGCCGACATCTGCTTCCTCACCGGCGCGCCGCACCCGGCCAGCGGCAGCTTCAAGAACTCGATCTCGCTCGACCAGGTCGTGGCGGAATCGCTCGGCACGGAGACGCGGTTTCCCGCGCTGCCGCTCACGGTGGCGGCCCATGGCACGACGAGCCTGTCGTTCACCCGCAGCGGCGCGGCGATCCCGGGCGAGCGCAGCCCGGCCCGGCTGTACCGCCGGATGTTCCTCCAGGGCGACGCCCGCCAGACGGCCGAACGGATCGCAGAACTCCGGGCCGGCCGCAGCGTGCTCGACTTCGTGGCCTCGCCCGCCAGGCACCTCGACCGCGCGCTCGGCGCCGCCGACCGGGCCCGGCTGGATCGGTACTTCACGTCGGTCCGCGAGGTCGAGGCACAGATGCAGCGGGCCGAGACCTGGGAACGGCGCCGGAAGCCGAAACCGAGGCTCCCGCCGCCGCCCGAGCAGCCCGAGCAGGAGTTCTTCACGCTGCTGTCGCTGATGGGGCAGATGATCCGGCTCGCCTTCGAAACCGACTCGACGCGGGTCGTGACGCTGTTCGTCAATCCCGCCGTGTGGGTGCCGCGGGCTCCGGGCGTGGCCCATGAGACGCACGCGCTCACGCATCACGGCAACCGTCCCGAGATGCTCGCGGAACTGCAGGCCCTCGAAGAGGCCCAGTTCGCCGCGCTGGCCGCGCTGCTCGCGGGGCTCGACGGCGTGCGGGAGGCGGACGGCACGCTGCTCGACCACACGCTCGTGCTCTACGGCTCGTGCATGGGCAACGCCAACAGCCACTCCAACACCAACCTTCCGATCCTCCTCGCCGGCGGCGGGTTCCGGCACGCCGGCCACCTGGCCTTCGATCCGGCCGACCATCCGCCGCTGGCCAATCTCTATGTCACCATGCTGCAGCGGCTGGGCGTGGAGACCGACCGCTTCGCGTCCGCCACCGGCACGCTCCCCGGCCTCGAGCCGGCGTAGAATCCAGGACTTTGCACGAGGTCAGGCCCATGCACGAGGTGTTCGCGCACACCGCCGATCTCGGGCTGCACATCGCGGCGGCCACGCTCGACGAGCTGTACGCGGAGGCGGGCGTCGGCCTGTTCGAGATCATCGCCGGCGACGTGGGGCAGATCGGTCCGCGGATCGCCCGCGATTTCGACGTGCCCGGCACCGACCCCACCTGGCTGCTGCTCGACTGGACGACGGAGCTGCTCGCCGCGTTCGAGGTGGAGCGGCTGCTGTTCCGGGAATTCGCGGTAACTGTCCACCCGCGCGGCCTCCACGGCACGGCCCGCGGCGAGC
>RFUD01000610.1 GCA_009923125.1 Planctomycetia bacterium | reverse complement strand
GGGCCGCCCCACATGGGTCGTCCGCCGCACGCTCAACGCCCCCGCGGCTGAACGCGCCATCGACTCCGCCCGCGCTGCGTAAGTTTCGCCGCGCCGGCTTCGGGCTCCCCATCTCCCGTCGCCGGACGTTCACTACGGCCCTCCGGGCCTCCGCTCCCTCGACTCCGACTGCGCTTCGGCATCCATGCCTTCGCTTGTCTGCGTACGCCGGCGAGCGGGACACGGGGAGCCCGAAGCCTCCTCAACTCATTCAGGAGAGGGGAGGCTCGGGGTTACCCCTGCCGTTGAGACGGCGTATGTGACCAGCGCAGGCAGGAAGCCGAAGCGCAGGCACATCCGAGCGAGTGAAGCCCAGGATGGGCGCAGCGAGCGTCCGGCGAGACGGTACGGGGTAACCCCGAGCCGGCGCACTTCGCACAGCCATGCACGGCAAGCGGGACGCTTGCACCACGAGCTCAGCCGCCCTTATCGAGGCCGAGTTCGGCTTCGATGGCCGTCTTCAGGGCCGCGTCGTCGGGGCCGACGCCGCTCTTGTAGCGACCCTTGATCGTGCCGTCGCGGCCGATGAGGAACTTCTCGAAGTTCCACTTCACGTCGCCCGGGGGCGTCGCCGTTTCCGTGAGCGTCTTGTAGAGCGGCGCGATGCCCGGCCCCTTGACGACGATCTTCGAGAACATCGGGAACGTGACGCCGTACTTCGACGAGCAGAACTGCGCGATCTCGGCGTCGCTGCCGGGCTCCTGGGCGCCGAACTCGTTGGCGGGAAAGCCGAGCACGACCAGGCCCTTGTCCTTGTGGGCGTCGTAGAGTTTCTGCAGCCCGGCATACTGCGAGGTGTAGCCGCAGTGGCTGGCCACGTTGACGACCAGCACCACCTTCCCCTTGTATTGGGCGAGGTCGGCCGCCGATCCGTCGATCTTCTTCACTTCCCCGACGAGCGGCGACCCGGCCTCACCGCGGGCGATGGACGCGGTGGCCAGCGCGAGCAGCGAGCCGCAGACGAGCAGCATGGACGGCTTCAGGGCGCGGAGTGTTTCGATCGAGACGTGTTCGATGGACATCGGTCGGCTCCCGGGGTGAGTGATCTGTCGCACATTAAAGGCGGGAGCGCCGGACTGTCAAAGCGGCCGGCCACGGGGTCAGCGCGTGAACAGCCAGCCTGCGGCGGCCAACACGGCGATCGCCGCCGCCGCGAACGCGGCCGCCCACGGACTGGGGCGGACCCGGGTCCGCC
>RFUD01000609.1 GCA_009923125.1 Planctomycetia bacterium | reverse complement strand
GTGGGGCAACCGTCCCGGTTGCCGCTGCAGTCTCCACTCTCGGCAAGCGAGACGCTTGTCCCACGCGACGCACCGATCGTCGTCACCAGCATCCAGGCCCTGCTCGCACCCCTCGCCGATCCGCGTGAGATCGAGGCCAGCACCCGCCGGCTCGCGGTCGGCGGCCGCCTCGACCCGCTCGAACTCGCCGACTGGCTCGCGGCCCGCGGCTGGCAGGCGGCCGACGCGATCGACCGCCCCGGCACGTTCGCCCGCCGCGGCGGGATCGTGGACCTGTTCGCCGTCGACTGGGACCGGCCCGTGCGCGTGGAGCTCTTCGGCGACGAGATCGAGTCGCTGCGGACGTTCGACACCGTGTCGCAGCGGAGCGTCGAGACGCTGGAGGCGATCGACCTCACGGCCCTCGGCACAGCCGCGGCCGCGCGGCGCACGCACCTGGCCGACATCCTGCCTGCCGGCTCGTGGTGGGCGCTCGTCGAGCCGGGCGAGCTCGCCGAGGAGGCGAAGCGGACCTACGAGCGGCTCAAGGGCGCCGCGGAGGTGTCGGACCCGGAGGAGGTGTTCGCCCGCATCTATCGATTCCCGTCGGTGACGCTCGCCTCGGTGGCCCCGTCGAGTCTCGAGGCGACGACGACGCTCGCGATCGAGAGCGTGGAGCGATTCACCGGTGTGCTCGATCGCGTCTGCGAGGAGCTCGGCACCGTCGGCAAGGATCAGGAAGTGTGGATCGTGGCCCCCACCGAGGCCGAGGAACAGCGGCTCGGGGAGCTCCTCGCGGCGAGCGCGCCTGCGACGTCGGGCCGGCTCCACTTCGCCCGCGGCCGGCTCTCGGCAGGCTTCCGCCTCGTGCCGGAGAAGCTCGTGCTCGTGTCGAGCGCCGAGCTCTTCCGCCGCGAGGACGCGACGGTGCGGGCCCCGCGGCACCGCCTGACGCGGGCGATCGACACGTTCCTCGATCTCCACGAGGGCGACTACGTCGTGCACGTGGCCCACGGCGTCGGCCGCTACCGGGGGCTCAAACTGCTGGAGAAGCAGGACCGCACCGAGGAGTTCCTGGAGATCGAGTTCGCCGAAAGCACGCGGATCTACGTGCCGGCCTCGTGCATCGAGCTCGTGCAGAAGTACGTGGGCGGGACGAAGCTCGCACCCAAGCTCGCCAAGATCGGCGGCACGCTGTGGGCGCGGCAGAAGGCGGCCGTGCAGCAGGCCGTGGCCGACATGGCCGCCGACATGATC
>RFUD01000608.1 GCA_009923125.1 Planctomycetia bacterium | reverse complement strand
CATTCATCGTGAACTCCATGTAGGGGGGAAAAGGCTTCAGCAACCCAACCGAGGGTATGCGAAAGCATGCCCTCGACCCCTACATGGTTTCACGCTGGTCGAGCTGTTGGTGGTGATCGCCATCGTCGGCACGCTCGTGGGGCTGTTGCTGCCGGGCGTCCAGGCCGTGAGGGCCGCGTCGCGCCGCGCCGCCTGCACGAGCCACCTGCGGCAGATGGCGCTGGCCATCGCCGGATTCGAGGCGGTCGGCCGCCAGCTGCCGATCGGCTTTCTCGGGCCGTGGGACAAGAATGGAAACGGCTTTGACGACCAGGCCGAGGCGCCCGATGCATGGCAGTGGGATTTCTCGAACGTCGGACTGATCCCGGTGCTCCTGCCCTTCCTCGAGCAGGGTGACGTCCACTCCGGGATCGACTCCCGTCTTCTGGGCCAGCACACGACGAAGCGGCCGGACGTGTCGTACTACGGCTATTGGACGGTGCCTGAAACCTATGCCGTGGCACGCACGCCCCTGGCCCTCCTGCGCTGCCCTGCGGCGATTGCCGGCGAGCAGCACATCGTCATCGACACGTCCTTCACCTACGAGTCGTCATCAGGCCCCGTGGTCGTGATTGCCGGGAGGCCGGAAAAAGACCTGGGGCTCTCGAACTATGTCGGCGTGTCCGGTGCGTATGGCAACACGCCCACGGGAAGAAAGTGGACCGGTGTGTTCGTGAATCGCCACGCGAGGCGACTCCGCCAGGTGGTGGATGGAACATCCACGACCATCATGCTGGGGGAAAATGCCGCGGCCATCGGCTGGATCGGAGCCGCAGGCTGGCCCGTCATGAACGGCCTCGGCACCGAGCCGGCGATCGACGTTCCGAAGTTCAACAGCGGCCATGGCGGAGTCGTGCTCTTCGCCACCCTCGACGGGGCGGTCAGGCCGTTGCAAACGGGCATCGAGCAGTCGGTGCTCAACGCCCTGGCCGGTATCGCTGACGGCGACGTGGTGCGTGACTGAGACGACGGGTGCGGGGTATCGGTTCGCCGCCGCGGGCAGGGAGCCGCGTGGCCGGCTCCGGCGGTGTTCGTTCGACAGCCCTCTTCCGTATACTCCCACGTCGGAAAGAGGCTTCGTGGCAGGCAAGGCCCGACGGCCGGCCGGGCGGTTGCCCGGCCTGGCCGACACGCTCGAGCAGCACGGCGGGTTCGCCGAGGTGGTCGCCAGTCTCCGCGCGGGACACGGCGGCACGATCGGCGGAACCTGGGGATCG
>RFUD01000607.1 GCA_009923125.1 Planctomycetia bacterium | reverse complement strand
GCCGGCGCGGGGCTCAAGCCTGGGCACGTCCACGGCACGTCCGACGCCTCGGGCGCCGAGCCGCTCGACGGCGCGGTGCATGCGAAGGACTATGCCGCCACGCTCTTCCACCTCATGGGAATCGCCCCGGAGAAGCGGCTCCTGGCCCAGGGCACCCGGCCGATCGCGATCAGCGACGGCGAGCCGATCAAGGAGATTCTGGCCTGAATCAACCGTTGGAGGAGCGGCCTGATCATCAGCCCAGTGGCCTCATGTCCCGTGCGCACATCCATCTCGTCGTTGCCGCCATCGCCGCGTGTACGATGGCGGCCCGATCGCGCGCAGATGCGCCGATCCTGTTGGCGATCGAGCCGCCCTGCGGCCAGGCCGGCACGCGTCAGGAAGTCGTGCTGCGGGGCTTCCGGCTGAATGACGCCGAGGAGATTTTCTGCCACGAGCCGGGTGTGAAGGCGGAAATCCTGGGGCCGGCCGAGGCGTGGAAGCCGGAAGGCGACGGTCGACGGCGGCTGGAGATGATGCGGGCCGCGATCGAGATTCCGGCCGACGCGCCGCCGGGCAACGTGCACCTGCGGGTGCGCACCCGCACGGGCGTCTCGAATCCGCGCAGCGTTCACGTGAACCGTCTGCCCGTCGTCGCGCGGCAGGAGGGCAATGTCGACCGCGATCATCCCCAGCTTCTTTCGCTCGAGCACACGCTGTGGGGCAATTTGCGTCGCAATGAAACGCACTGGTACGCGCTGGAACTCTCCGCAGGGCAGCGAGTGAGCCTCGAACTGCTCGGGCTGCGGATTTCGCCGACATGCATCGACGCCCGGATCCGCGTGTTCAAGCCCGACGGCGGCCTGCTCGTCGAGGCCGACACATCGCCGTCTTATTATCACGATCCCATCTGCTCGTTCCGCGCTCAGGTTGCCGGAAAATATTTGGTGTCGATCGACGATCCGCGGAACGGCGTCGAGCATGACGACAGCCGCTACGGCTTCGGCCGCGACTGCATCTACGTGCTGCATGTCGGCGATTTTCCGCAGCCGCGGTCGCTCTTTCCCCTGGGCGGCCGCTGCGGCACCGACGTTTCGTTCACGCTTTCGGGCGACCTCGACGGCCCGTGGGCGCAGGCTGCCCGGCTGCCGAGCCAGCCGACATTCCGCAAGGGTCCGGCCGGCGCGCTCCACGGTGCCTGGCTGTTTCGAGCTCCCGAACCGCTCTACCCGGTGCGGCGCGATGCGGCCGGCAACGACGTGCGCGGCACAGGGCCGCAC
>RFUD01000606.1 GCA_009923125.1 Planctomycetia bacterium | reverse complement strand
CTGCATCTGCCCGGCGTGGCCACGGGGCTCGACGATGTCACGTTCGCCCGGTTCGCGGCGGCGGCGGGGCCGGAAGTGGAGCAGCTCGTGCGGCCGACGCTCGACGCGGCCGACCCGCGGAGGTTCGCATCGCGTTCGGCGCTCGTCGAGGGTCCCCTGCGGGAGCGGTGGCTCGCGTGGCGCGAGGCGGAGGTGGCGGCGTTTCACGGCCGGCTGGCGGGCATCGTCGCCACGGCACGGCCAGCCTGGAAGTTCCATCTCATGCCGACGACGCTGTTCGTCGGCGGCCGGCTGGCCGAGCGGTTCCGGCCGCACCTTTCGGACCAGCCTCGCGACGCCGACGTGCTGCGCGAGGCGGGGCTCGACCCCGCGCTGCTGACGGCGCATCCCGGGCTGGTGTACGTGACGCCCTCCGCACACAGCGCCGCGGACGACGGCGCGCGGGACGTCGCCGGCGAGGTGAATCGCTCGCTCGCGCTGCTGCGGGGGGCGGCGGGCGCGGCGCGTGCCGGCGTGCTGCTGCTCGAGCAACCACGGGCGATCGAGGTGCGCGACGTGATCGGGCAGGCGGGGTTCACGACGAAGGCCTCCGGTCCGGTGCCCGTGGTGGCGCCCGCCGGAGGACCGGAGGCAGGGCGGGCGCTCGCCGACGGTCTGATCGCCGTGGATCCGGAGGTGGTGTTCGACGCCGGCCTGCTGCACACCTGTGTCGACGAGGAGGACGAACGATCGCGGCTCGCCTTCACGGGCCTGCCGCCGCCACCGCTGGAGATGGTGCCCAGCGCGGCTGCGCCGCTCGCCGTGCGCGTGCGCGAAGGAGAGGCCGGCCTGTGGGTGTCGGTGGTCAACGCGTGTGGCATCGCCTGTCAGGCGGTGCTCGATCCGGCGCGACCGCCGACGGCCGTCGCCGACGCGGTCACGAAGGCCGCCATCCCCGCCGGTTCCGCAGGCGAGGTGACGGTGCCGCTGGGTCCGTGGGAGGTGCGCACGCTCCTGCTCGAGGGATGCGAGCGGGTCACGCGGGTGCGGGCGGTTCACGGGCCGCAGATCGCCGCCGCCGCGCGCACGCAACTCGACGACCTCGAAGTTCGCCGCCGGGCGTTGGAGATGCCCGCCCCGCTGGCGGTGCTCGACAACCCGAGCTTCGAACTGCCCGAACTGGACGGGCTCGTTCCGGGCTGGGAACTCGTGGAGGCGGGCCGCGGCACGCTGCGCCGGGTGACCGGCAAGCCTTCGGCCGGCGGCAGCGGCCTGTCGTTC
>RFUD01000605.1 GCA_009923125.1 Planctomycetia bacterium | reverse complement strand
CCCGTCATTCCATGGCCAAGTCCATGAAGCCCATCTCCACGAAGCCCATCTCCACGCAGCACGTCGGCGTCGCCGCCGAGATCATCCCCGCGCAGGTCGTCGAGAAGGCACGGGCTCTGCTCACCGCCGCCGAGAAAAAATTCTTCGACTCGAGTTTCGGCGCGTCGCTCGCCAAACATACCCACGCCCAGGTGCAGGCCGCGGTGAAGCAGGCCCGGATCCTGCGCAACAAGTGGCGTGACCTGCATCAGTCGCAGTCGCGGTCGGCGAAGCGGTCGGGCAGGGTGACCGAGGCCGCGAACGCCCGGACCCGCGACAAGCACGACATCCTCGCCGGCGTCGTCGAGCGGTTCGAGAAGCGGCTCGGAGAGTTGCAGGCGGCGGTGACCGCCGCCGCGAAGCCGGCCGTGAAGGCCGCGGCGGTGAAGAAGGCCGTGAAGCCCGCGGCGAAGGTGAAGACGAAGGTCAAGCCGTCGGCCAAGTCGGCTGCTGCGAGATCGAAGAAGGCTTCGCGGCGCGTGACCGCCGGGCTCCCGACAACTCCGGCGGTGGAACTCGTCCGGTTCGACCGGGCGAAGCAGCGCACGGCCACCACGGCCGCCAAGGCGAGTCGCATCACGCGAAGCGGCCAAGGCACGCAGCGTCTGGGTCACATGGCCGCCAGCGGACGGCGGGCCCAGCGCCGACGCGACATCCGCTCCCGCGGGTAGTCCTTCCGCCGACCGGATCCGGTGCTACGGCTTCTTTTCGGTCGCCCGATAGTCCCAGGGCGGCACGGGGTTCGGCTGCGCCCACAGGCCGATCTGCTGGCCCCGGGCCTGCGCCTGGAATTGCCCGAGCGACGCGTCCCGGGAGTAGGCGGCGTAATGCCAGGCGTTGCCGGTGGCGACCATCTCACGGTTGACGTCGGCGCCGTTGACGAGCACGTGGCCGAGCCAGCGTCCGTAACGATCCTTGCCGTCGTCAACGACCTCGACCGTCTTGCCGAACACCATGCTGGCGAGGGCCTCGCGCGACACCTTTCCGAAGTCCTGGCCGAGTTCCGGCGCATCGATCTCGGAGAGCCGTACCTTTTGCTGCTGGTTGTTCTCGTCGAGACAGGTGATCGTGTCACCGTCATGCACGCCTACGACCCGCCACATGTGGGAATTGGCGGCACGAGGTGCGGGGGCAGGAGGCTGCTGCGGCGAGAGCGAGACCGGACTTGCAGCCACGGGTGGCGAGGACGCCGCGGGCACGGGGGCGGATTGCCCCCATGGG
>RFUD01000604.1 GCA_009923125.1 Planctomycetia bacterium | reverse complement strand
GCCGCGGGCGCCGAGATGCGGCCACCGCGCGTCCATGCGGAAGGGTTTCGCGAACTCTTCGTCCACGATCCCGACGGCAACACGCTGCGGCTGTTCAGCTGGCCGACGCGGCACTGAGCCGGCCGTCGTCCGGGTGGGCGGATGGATTCAGGCGGCGACGCTGGCGGGCCGCGCGTGGTGCGGCGTGGACTCGAGCAGCACGCAGCCGGCGAGCACTTCCGACCTGCCCGGGCTGCCCACCGCGGCGGAGGGACAGGCGACGAGTCCCGTCAGCCGCCCCCACGACTGCTCCAGCGCGTAGGGAATCGAGCAGGCGCTCACGTTGCCGGTGCGCCGGGTGAGGCCGTTGACGAGTTCTCCCGCGACCCCGTGCTCCTCGAGCTTCATCCCGGTGAACCGCACGATGCCCGTCCCCGCCTGGTGCGGCACGACGAACCGCACGTCATCCGCCGTCCGGCCCGTCGCCGCCAGGGCGGCACCGACCGCGGCCGACATGGCCCGGGGGGCGATCTCCGCGATCGCCATGCCGTCGAGCGCGTACACGAGCCGCCGGGGATCCTCCCCCGTGCCGCCGCCCGGCAGCGGCACGGGAACCCGCGGCCGCACGAGAAAGTCGAACGTCGGCCGCTCGGCCGGCTGCTTTTCCGCGTCGGCATGGAGAATCGCGAAGTGCGCCGGATGGCGACGGCTCGTCAGCGGCGCGACGAGCGTGGCCGACGCCATGTCGCCGAACAGGCCGCCGGTCTGCCGGCAGCCGTAATCGGTGATCCGGCTGATCCGAGTGGCCACGACGATGAGCAGGAACTCGTCGTCCTCGAGATCGAGCCGCGGCGCCCAGCGGCGGGTGACCAGCGCGAGCGCGCGGGCGTAGCCGCAGCAGAACCAGTTGATCCCCACCGCGCGAGCGTGGCGCATGCCGAGCGACCGCACGATCCGCCGCGCGGCCGTGCTCGGCCGCTCGTCCACGATCGCTTCGGGATCGAGATGCCTCCGCGCGACGCTCGGCGGGATCGAGGCCGGGGACACCAGCAGCAGGCCCCGGCACTTGCCGAGGTCGCACCCGGTCTGCCGCTCGAGCCGCCGCACCGCCCGCAGCCCCATCGTGGCCTCGTCCTCGAGCGAGATCCTGCGGGCCTCGATGCCGGTATGGTGGGCGAACTTCCGCGGCATCGAGTCGCCGAACCAGGCGTTGTCGAGCGTCCAGGCGGGTTCGTGGATGGCGATCGCGGCGATGCCGAGCGACGGCGTGCGGGCAGTCATG
>RFUD01000603.1 GCA_009923125.1 Planctomycetia bacterium | reverse complement strand
CGGGCTTAAGTCAACGGGCGGTCTGGCTTCAGACGGATCAGCAAGCCCAGCGTCCGAGGCCTCTGACAGATCATCCGATTCAGCCGGTTTTGCCTCGCTTGAAGCATCAGGCGCTCCTGCTTCGGCGTCGTTTTGTTCTTGCTCGACAAAACTCATGCACAACCTGGCCGGTCTGCGGTCATTGGCTGCTTGTGGTTTGCAGGGGCAGAGTTCGTCGCTCTGCAGCGCGTCGAGCACCCGCAACACCTCCGCCACGTTCCGGCCCACCCGGCCCTGGTTGACATCGACCCACTGGATGACGCCGTGGGGATCGACGATGAACGTGGCCCGCAGGCAATAGGCCTCGGTCTTCTCCAGGATGCCGAGTTCGGCGGAGAGCTTCTGGGCCGCGATCAGCGGGAAGGCCAGGTTCGTCAGATCGGGGTGCGACCGCCGCCAGGCGAGGTGCGAATACTCGTTGTCGGTGCTGCCCCCCACGACGCTCGCATCCCGTTCGCCGAAGGCCTTCACCTGCCGGTTGAACTCGGCGATCTCCGTCGGGCAGACGAAGGTGAAGTCCTTGGGATAGAAGAAGTACACGACCCAGCGGCCGGCGTAGTCGGCGTTGGTGAGGACCTTCACGTCGTCCTTGCCGGTGCCGACGCAGGCCTGGACGGAATAGTGCGGAAACGCATCGCCGACGGTGAGCATGGTAGGTTCTCCGGGGAAGACCACGAGTGTACGGGCCGGCTTGCACGGGTTCAACAGTTCGCCACGGTTCGACACCTCCATGCGCCGCACCTCCGACACGCCGCACCTCCACAGCGATCCCGCCACCGCGCGAAGCGTCGTCGTCGCCCCCGCCCGGGCCGCACGGCCCAGCGACCTGGAGGGCGGCCCCGGGGCCATGGCCGGGCCGTGCCCGTTCTGCATCGGCAACGAGTCGCTGACGCCGCCTGACGTGCTGCGGTCGCCGCGGGCCACGGCCGCCGCCTGGCAGGTCCGCATCGTGCCCAACCGCTTTCCGTTCGTCACCGACACCGCGGGTGTGCCGCGGCCCTCCCGCGTCCCGCCTGCCGCCCCGGGGATCGCCGCCGCGCCGCGCGTGGCCCATGGGGTGCACGACTGCGTCGTCGAGTCGCCGCGGCACCTGCGCAGCATCCTCGACATCGACGCCTCCGCCTGGGCGACCGTCTGGGACCTGTGCCGGGAGCGGCTGGCGATGCTCGCCGCCCGCGAGGACCTCGCCTGGGTCACGCTCTTCAAGAACTCAGGCGCCGGC
>RFUD01000602.1 GCA_009923125.1 Planctomycetia bacterium | reverse complement strand
CGGGCCCTGCCGGGCATCGAGGCCGCGTCGGGTGCCGCGGCGGCCCATCCGCTCCCCGCGCCGCTTCGCGCCGACAACTGGGAGCATGCGAAGCTGGTCCCGATCGAGGAGTCGATGCTCCGCGGTGGCTGGAAGCGGGTCACGCCCGCCGACGATCCCCGCGCCAGGTCCTTCGCCGGACGCATGCCGGTGCTGTGGAAGGCGGAAGAACCGGGCGCCGAACTGCGGGTTGCCTTCCGCGGCACGATGCTCGCGGTCTACGACCTTCTCGGGCCGGGCGGCGGGACGGTCGCCGTCGCCGTCGACGAGGCCGCCGTGAAGCGGGTGCCGCGGATCGACGGCTACTGCACCTATTGGCGGATCGCGCAGCTCTCGACCGGCACGCATCCCGCCGGCAGCCACCGGGCGACGTTCACGCTCGACGCCACCGCGCCCGACAAGGCGAGCATCCTCTTCGCCCACAACCGGCCCGACCTCGAGAAGGATCCGGCCAAGTACGCCGAGAACGTCTGGTATGCCTCGGCGCTTCTGCTGCTCGGCGAACCCGTGCCCCTCGTACCCGAGGAGCAGACCGGCAGGTAGGCGCGCGATCGAGCGGCCCCGCCGACCCCATCCAAGCCCGGAGCGTCAGCGACGGGATCCCCTCGGTGCGGACTCGCCCCGCCGGGCCGGCAGAAGTCTCCTCGCTGTGGCCGGGGCGGCCAACGCTCGTCGAGCTTCCGCCGATCCCGGCTCCCCGCCACGCGCATACAAGCCCGGAGCGTCAGCGACGGGATCCACGCAAATCCCGGCAACCGGCGTCATACAAGCCCGGAGCGTCAGCGACGGGACGATCCGCCCGGGACCGCGGGCAGGTCGAAATCACCCGTGCGATCCCGCCACACACAGTGGACGTGGTTGGCCGGATTCCCCTCGGCATCGGGCTGGTTGTTGCAGAACTCGATGACGAACGTCGGGCCCTCGATGCGGTAGGCGTGTCCCGTGCCGGGCGCGAGGCTCCCCGCCCACGCGAACCGCAGGGCATGCCAGCCGCCGGCGACACCGGACTCGCCGGCCGGAGCCGTGTCGATCAGCCGCAGCCGCTCCTCCGCCACCTCGGCTGGCATCACGCCGCAATACACGTCCACCAGCCGCCGCAGCAGCGCCTGCTGCGAGGCCGTCAGGGCGTCGAAGCCGATGCCGACGGCCGGCTCCAACGGCGGCTGCGGCTGCCCGGCGGCACGGATCTCCCGCGGCGCCTCGGCGGCGATCACGGCCGCCGCC
>RFUD01000601.1 GCA_009923125.1 Planctomycetia bacterium | reverse complement strand
GGACTATCGGCGCCTGATCAAAACCCACGAGTCCTGTACTCTCAACACGACCGGAGTCGAGCATGCCTACCGCCGGCTCCGAATGTGGGTCGTAATCGCATGCCCTGCCGTCCGGCGACGGGATATGGGGAGCCCGAAGCCGGCGCGTACGATAGCTGTCCGCGACAGGTTGAAGCCGGCCTACTTTTGGCGGGAGCGTTTCCCGGGCTTCTTTGCCTTGGACTTCGCGCGTCGCTTGGCTTTCTTGTCGGTCGTGCCGGTCGCGTCGGCCGGTTCATCGTTCATCGCCGGCTCGCCCGGCAGCTTCTGCGGTACGATGATGCAGTTGTCGCCGAGGTCGAGATCGTCCTCCTCCTCGATCGGCCGACCACGGTCGTCGAGCTTCACGTCGGCCTCGGCCGTCTTCTTCTTGGCCACGGCCAGCAGTTGCTCGTAGAGTTTGGCCCGATCGACGCCGTTGATCACGGCGACGGCCGTGGCGACTTCTCCCAGATACCGCAGGAAGATGCTGCGGCGCTGGCCTTCCTGCGCCACTCGCAGCCGCCGTCGCATGTACATGCCGAGCTTGCGGCCCACGGCCTGGAGGGCGAGGCGGATCTCCTTTTGGATTTCCGGATAGGAGGCGATCGCCTCCTTCGACTCGCTCGTGAACGGCACCCACACGCTCGCCACGTGCACCATCGCCGTCACGGGACCGTTGGGAAGGCCACCGCGCGACTGCGACAGCCCGTACGAGCGCCAGTTGGTCGAGGTGATCGTCTGCGTGACGGCGCAGGCGGCGGGCTGAAACTGCAGCGGCACGCGGTTGGCGTATCGCAGCACGTTCATGCTCTGACCCTCGTCCACGCTCACGTTCTGCATGGCGGCGTGCAGGGCGTCGAGTTGCTGCCTCTTGAGCTTCGACGGACTCTGCCGGGGCGCGAGCTGGGCCTCGGCGAGGATCTTGTCGGCCGCCTCGCTGCCGAGGCCGGAGAACGTGGTCGTGAGGAACTGCCGCAGGCTGCGGGCGTCGCTCTCGCCCGCCAGTTCGGCGAGTCCCTCCCGGGTGATCTTCTGGGCCGCCACGCCGCCGCCGTAGGCGAGCGCCGCCTCGATCACGAACGGATTGCCGCGATACACGGAGGGCGGCCGTGTGGCCGCGGTGAAAAATTCGCCGGGCACCACCTGCCGGAGGCCGGCCAGCAGCCGCTGCTCGCCGATCGGCACGATGCAGTCGGTGGCCGGCGGCGGAATCTTCGTCTCTTGGATCGCCTTGAACAGGGCGTC
>RFUD01000061.1 GCA_009923125.1 Planctomycetia bacterium | reverse complement strand
ATCCTCGACGACACGGTGCTCGACGAGATCAAGAAGGAGATCTCGACGCTCATCGGCAAGGCCACCGGCCCCGACGTGCTGCTCGATTTCTGCAACGTCGAGTTCATGTCGAGCGCGATGCTCGGGCTCCTCGGCCAGCTGCACCGGAAGATCACCGCCGGCCACGGCCGGCTGAAGATGTGCAACATCCGGCCCGAGATCTTCCAGGTCTTCAAGCTGACGAGCCTCGACAAGTTGTTCAGCATCCACAAAGACGCGCCCGCGGCCCTGGCCACGTTCACCTGATGGCCGGCGTCGATGTCCTGATCGCCGAAGACAGCCGCATCCAGGCGAAGATCCTGCAGAAGCGGCTCGTGGACGCCGGCCACTCCGTCCGCTGGGCCGAGAACGGCGCCGACGCCCTGCGACTCGCGCGGGAACAGCGGCCCGACATCATCATCTCCGACATCGAGATGCCGGTGATGACGGGGTACGAGTTCTGCAAGGCCGTCAAGACCGACCCGGCCCTGCGGAGCGTGCCGCTGATCCTGATGTCGACGCTCTCCGATCCGATCGACATCATCCGCGGCCTCGACGCCGGCGCCGACAACTACGTCACGAAGCCCTACAACGCCGACTACCTCCTCGGCCGGATGCAGTCGCTGCTCACGACCCCCCTCGGTAATCCGACCGAGGAGGCGACGCTCGAGGTGGCGATCGCCGGACAGAAGTTCCGCGTGCAGGCCGGCCGGCAGCAGGTGCTCAACCTCCTGGTCTCGACGTTCGAGAACGCCGTGGCCAAGAACCAGGAGCTGATCGCGGCCAACCAGGATCTCTCGATCGCCCGCGACAAGCTCCAGCAGACCAACTCGGAACTGTCGGAACTCAACGAGCAAATCTCGTCGATCAACGCCCGCATGGTCCGGGATCTGGAGGCGGCCGCGAAGGTGCAGCGATCGCTCCTGCCGCCGGAGGACGCCGCGATCCCGGCGACGACCGTGGCCTGGCGGTACGTCCCCTGCCAGGACCTCGCCGGCGACTTCCTCAACTTCTTCCCGCTCGACGCGGAGCACGCCGGCCTGTTCGTCGTCGACGTCAGCGGTCATGGCGTGCCGTCGTCGCTGATGGCCGTGACGGTCGGGCGGTTTCTCTCGCCGAAGGTTTCCGACCAGTCGCTGCTCGTGCGGCAGCGGCCCGACGGGGGCGTCGTTGTGGCCGCGCCCGCCGACGTCGCGACGCAGCTCAACCGGCTGTTCCAGGCCGACGAGTTCTCCGGCCTGTATTTCACGATCCTCTACGGCGTGCTCCATCTTCCCACCGGCCGGCTCGACTACGTCTCCGGCGGGCACCCCGCCCTGCTGCACGTCCCGGCCGCCGGCTCCCCCGCCTACCACGGGGCCGAGGGCTTCCCGATCGGCTTCGTCCCCGAATTCGAGTACGCGCAGACGTCGCTGCAACTCGCCCCGGGCGACCGCATCTACCTGTATTCCGACGGGGTCACCGAAGCGATGGACAAGGATCAAAACCCGCTCGGCGACCAGGCTCTCGCGGACTGCATCGCCGCCAGCCGCGGGCGCACGCTCGAGGAGACGGTCGCGGGCCTGCTCGAAACGGTCGAGCAGTGGTGTCAGCCCAACGGCCCGCTCGACGACGTCTCGATCCTCGGCCTCGAATGGCGGCCATAGCCATCCCGCCGGAAGTTCCGCGGCCGCGCGAACATCCGGGCGATCCTCATCGTGCCTGATCGATCCGCAGCGCCTGGGGCTTGGGTCGGTAATAGCTGCACCCCGCGCCGAGGAGCCGCTCGTAGCCGGTGTCGATGCCGATCATCGTCTCGGCACCGCCCAAAAACAGCGCTCCGTCGGGCTTGAGCACCCGCCGCATCCTCGCCACCAGGGCGGCCCGCGTCGGCACGTCGAAATACAGCATCACGTTCCGGAGAAAGATCACGTCGCACGGCGGCAGCATCGGCCACGGGCCGTTGAGGTTCAGGCAGCGGAATTCGACGAGCTTGCGACAGTCCTGCGCGATGCTCCACTTGCCCTGCAGCGCGCGGAAGTACTTCCTCAGCAGTTCGGGGGGCAGCCCTCGATTGGTCTCCAGGTCACTGAACACGCCCTCCCGAGCGCGGGCCAGCACCGGCTCCGAGATGTCGGTGGCGATGATCCGAATCCGCCATTCGGCCACCAGCGCGGGGAACCGCTCGTTCAACAGGATCGCGATGCTGTACGGTTCCTGGCCGGTCGATGAGGCAGCGGACCAGATCACCAGCTGGCGATGGGCCGACCGCCTCGGGATCATCTCCTGGATCAGTCCCTGCAAAGTGTCGAACGGGCTCTTGTCGCGGAAGAACGAGGTCTCGTGCGTCATCATCGCGTTCAGCACGTCCTGCTCGAGCGTCTTGTCGCCGGTTCTGCGGATCCGATCGACGAGCGTGTCGAGGCTGGGAATCGCCCGCTGGCGCACGATCGGCGTCAGCCGCGCGACCACGAGATACTGCTTGGAATCGTCGATCACGACGCCCGTGCGGCGACGCAGCAGGTCGCGGAGAAACGCGAACTGTTCCGCGCCGACCTTCATCGGCCACGCCGGGCGACCCGCAGCGTCACCTCGGGTCCGATCTGGCCCAACGGCAGGACCGCATCCGCCAGACCGGCCCGGACCACCTCCCCCGGCATGCCCCACACGACGCTCGAGAACTCGTCCTGGGCGATCACCGCCCCCCCGGCCTCGACGATCGCCCGGGCACCGGCCAGGCCGTCGCGGCCCATGCCGGTGAGCACCACGCCCAGCACGCCCGCCCGCCACACCGTGGCCGCCGAGCGGAACAGCACGTCGGCCGAGGGCCGGCAGGAGTTCTCGGGCGGCTCGTCGGTGAGCCGCACGCGGGCGGACCCGCCATCGCCCGCCACCGCCAGATGCCGCCCGCCCGGCGCCAAGAGAATGTCGTTGCCGGCGATCGCGCGGCCTTCCTGCGCCTCGTGCACCGGCCGACCGCAGATCCGCGACAGCCGCTCGGCGAGCTGTGCGGTAAAAAAGGCGGGCATGTGCTGCACGATCAGCACCGGCACGCCGAGATCGGCACCACACGCCGGCAAGACCTCCGCCAGCGCCGTCGGCCCGCCGGTGCTCACGGCGATCACCACGGCCCGCACCGGCCCGCCCGCGAGCGGCGGCGGCCTCCGAGCGTGCGGCGTCGGCGCCGCGGACCGCTCGAACCTCCGGCGCCGCGGCACGAGCGCCTTGATCTTCGCGACGAGTTCATCCCGGATCACGGTGGCGACCGCATCGGCCTCCAGACCGGCCGGCTTCGACGCGTAGTCGTTCGCGCCCGCCAGCAGGGCGTCGAGCGTGGCCTTCGCGCCGCGCTCGGTCAGGCTCGAGAACATGATCACCGGAAGCCGCGGCTGTAGGCGACGGATCTCGCGCAGGGCCGCGATGCCGTCGAGCACCGGCATCTCGACGTCGAGCAGCACGATGTCGGGCGGCGCGGCGGCCACCATCTCCACCGCCATCCGACCGTTGACCGCGGCGCCGGCGATGGCGAGGTCGGGGTCGGCCGTGAGCGTCGCCGACAGCAGGCTGCGGATGGTCGCCGAGTCGTCCACGAGCAGCACCCGGATCGGCCCCCGGTCGGCGGCGGCACCCACCTCCGTCGCGCTGCACACGCCGAGCCCCACCAGCTTGCGGGCGAGCGCCTCCGCAGTGAAGGGCTTGCTCACGAAGTCGTCGGCGCCGGCGGCGAGCGCCATCTCGATCCGGCCGCGGTCGCTCTCGGTGGAGATCATCAACAGCTTGAGATCGCGGTGCCGGGGATGGCCGCGGAGCCGCCGCAGCAGTTCGATGCCGTCCATGACGGGCATGTGCCAGTTGACGGTCACCAGATCGGGCCGCGGCCCGGCCGCCAGTCGCTCGATGGCCTCCGCACCGTTGGCCGCCTCGTCACACTCGAACCGCAGTTCGCGGAGCGCGCGCGCCACGATCGATCGGCTCGGCTTCGAGTCGTCCACCACCAGTGCCCGCACGCTGCCCGCCTCCCGTGCCTAGCGCCTGTAGTCCTCGACCAGCCGCTGCAGGGCCTGGGCCATGCGGGCGAGTTCCTGCGAGGAGAGCTGCGTGTTGGAGGCCCCCTCGGCCGTGCTCTGGGCCGCCTGCGCCACCTGGACGATGTTCTCCGCGATCTCGGTGGAGCCGGTGGTGGCCTCGGCGATATTGCGGCTGATCTCGCTCGTGGTCACCGACTGCTCCTCCACCGCGGCGGCGATCTTCGTCTGCAGGTCGTCGATCCGCTCGATCACGGTGCCGATCTCGCCGATCGCGGCCACGGCCCGGCGGGTGTCGGACTGCATGGCATCGATCTTGCCGCCGATCTCCTCGGTGGCCTTGGCCGTTTCGCGGGCCAGTTCCTTGACCTCGTTGGCCACGACCGCGAACCCCTTGCCCGCCTCGCCGGCCCGCGCCGCCTCGATCGTGGCGTTGAGGGCGAGCAGGTTCGTCTGCTCGGCGATCGACGTGATGACCTTCACGACCTTGCCGATGTCGGTGCTCGAGCGACCGAGGGCGTTCATCGTCGCCGACGTCGTACCGGCCATTTCCACCGCCTGGCGCGCGGTGGCGGCGGCGGACTGGGCGTTCCTCGCGATCTCGTGGATGCTGGTCACGAGGTTGTCGATCGAGCCCGACACGATCCGGGCATTCCCGCTCACCTGCTCGGCGGCGGCGGAGACGAGATTCGCCTGGGCCGTGGTTTGCTCGGCGGCCGCGCTCATCTGCTGGCTGACGCTCGTCAGCTCCTCCGAGGAACTCGCCAGCGCATGGGTGTTGTCCACGATTCCCGACACGAGCGCCGCCTGGCGACGGGCCTCACTCGTGAGCCGCCGCGCGATCGCGGCCGAGACTGCGAGGACCGCCAGGGCCGTGGCCCCGAAAATGCCCAGCGCGAACGTCCGCAGCCGCCTGATCGGTGACAACACTTCGGCCTCGTCGATCTCGGACACGAGCGCCCAGCGCACGGCCCCGTGGCCCGCGGCGTCTCCCCGGTGGATCGTCACCGGCGTCCACGAGGAGAGCACGCGCGTGCCGCGGTAATCGGTGGTGATGGCGGTGCCGGACCGGCCCTCGTCGAGCGCCGACCGCACCGGAAGGGTGTCGACCTTGATCTTCGGATCGATGACGGTCGATTCGACGCCGAGCGCCTTGGCGAACCGCGAGTTGGAGCGGAACATCCGGTCCGGCCCGACCGCGTAGGTCTCCCCCGTCGCCCCCATGCCCGTGATCTCCCCGATGATCGCGTCGGCCCTGTCGATGGAGAGCTGGAACGCGATCACGCCGACGACCTCCCGGCCGTCGTACACCGGCGCGGCGATGAAGCTCGCCGGCGCCATGCACGAGGGGAGGTATCGGGCGAACGGCCCGTAGGCCACGGCATCACGGCGGCCGGCGGCGACCACGTCCTGGCAGGCTTTCGCGAGGTTCGACGCGGCCAGCGGACCGCTGCGCAAGGGAGCGCCGAAGTCGATCTCCTTCATCACCGAATACACGACGTTTCCGGAGGCCGCATCGACGAGGAACACGTCGGCCAGCCCGTAGCGGTCGAACATGCCGCGGAAGATCGGATGAAACACGCCGTGGGCCTTCGTGTAGGCCGAATCGTCGTCGGCCGCGTCGAGCAGCTGCTTCGAGCCGATGGGATTGGCGTTGCGGCGGATGTACATGTCCTGGAGCACCACCGCGTCGTCGTCGAGCGCCTCGGCGAACGGCCGTGCGTCGATCTCCTCCGCGCACCGGGTGCGGAACTCGGCGGCGAAGTCGCCCGTGTAGAAGCCCTCGAGGTCGCGGCGGGTGCCGGCGATCGCCTTGTCGTCGAGCCCGTCCGCGGCCCGGACGAAGGCGGCCCTGAACTGCCTGATCGCATCGACCGTCATCCGGTCGGCCGCCGCCACCCGCAGCTGGTTCTGCTGCGCGTCGAAGTGCCGCTCCACCGCCTTGGCCGTGATCGTGCGGACGACCTCGAGCTGGTTGAACGCCTGCTTCTCCAGCGTGCCGGACGACGACAAGTACATCGCCAGGCCGGTGAGCGCAAGCGGGATCAACGACACCGCCAGCAGCGCGAGCAGCAGCCGGTTGCCGAGCAACGCCATCCAGCCGGAAAGCAGGGAGGATTTGGGGGCCGCACTATCCGCCATGGGGGTCTCCATGTCTGACGAAGGGAACTGTCCGCTGCCGGTGAAGCGCCTGGACGACGCGTTCCGGATCGACGAGGTGCACCAGTCGGTGGGCGTCGGCGTAGACGCCCGTCACGGCGTCGGCCGCCGGCCCGCCGACCGGCTTGCCGGGATGCTCGATCCGGTCGGCGCCGACGGTCTGCACGTCGAGCACCTCGTCCACGAGCAGGCTGTACCAGTCGTCCGCGAGTCGGATCACGAGATGGGTGGAGGCGGCCGCCGGGGGACGATCCGGCAGGCCGAGCGACTGCCGCATGTCGATCACGGGCACGATCCGTCCCCGCAGGTGCAGCAGCCCCACGATCGCCGGGGGCGCCAACGGCACCGGGGCGATCGCGGCGCTCGACAGCACCTCCGCGACGCCAGCCGACGCGATGGCGAAGCAGTGCTCGCCGACACGGAACGCGCACACCTCCACGACCTCGGACGTGTTCAGCATGGCAGGCCCCGGGCGAGGTCGAGCACTTCCGTCGCCACGCCCCCGAGGGCGAGCGCCCCGCACACGCCGCTGGTCGCGAGGGCCGGCTGCAGCGGCGTCTCGGACGCCACGACATCGAGAATCTGCCGGACGGCGATGCCGACGGGCCCGTCCGGCCCGCCGCAGACGACGACGCTGATCCGGTCCTCGGCCGACGCGGACGACTCGCCGAGCAGACGATCGGCATCCACGACCGGCGTGAACGCGGGGCCGCGCCGCAGGACGTGGCGGTCGCCGAGCGGCTGCAGGTCGGCGACGGGAACGTTTTCCAGGTGGATGACGCGTTCGAGCGGCAGGGCGATGCGGCGTCCCCGGCCGGTGCGACAGACCAGGTACCGCTCGCCCGCCGCCATGGCGTCGGCCGTGGCCTCGGGATCGGCATCCCGGGCGGGGGGCAGTTCAGCCGCCCGCAGCATGCCGCGGAGGTCGAGAATGAGCACCACGCCCCCGTCGCCGAGCACGGTGGCTCCCGCATACAGACCGATCTGGGCGAGCAGTCCGCCGATCGGCTTGACGACGACCGTCGAGAGGCTCGCCGCCTCGCCGATGCCGGCGACACCGCGTGTCGCCGCCGCGGCAGGCAGGGCATCGCCCGCGTGCGTATGGATCGCCGACCCCTGCTCGCCGGCCTCGGCCGGCCGGTCGTGCCGCACGCCATCGATCACGATCCCAAACTCGTGGTCATCCACCCGCACGATCACCACCGTGCCCCGGTCACGACAGGCGGTCCGCTCCCGCAGGGCGAGAAACTCGTCGAGAAACACCACCGGCAGGAGACGGCCCCGGAGGCGGATCACCGGCCCTCCCTCGAGCCCCTCGATCCGCAACCCACCGCGGTCCCCGTGGCGATCGCTGTCGGGCCTCAGCGGCACCAGCTCGCGGACCGCGGCCTGGGGAATGGCGAGCCGCTGGCTGCCCGACCGCACGATCAGCGCCGGCATGATCGCCAGCGTGAGCGGCACCCGGACCCGCACCGTGGTGCCGCACCCGGGACGGCTATGGACATCCACCGTGCCGCCGATCGCCTCGATGTTGGTCTTCACCACATCCATGCCGACGCCGCGGCCGGAGACACTCGTGACCGCCGCGGCCGTGGAGAAACCGGGCTCGAAGATGAACTGCAGGATCCGCTCGTCGGGGAGCGCCGCCGCCGCCTCGGCGGAGACCAGCCCCCTGGCGATCGCCTTGTCGCGCACCGCCTCGACCAGGATCCCGCCACCGTCGTCCTCGACCTGGATGGTCACCTGCCCGCTCTCGTTGAAGGCCCGCAGGGCGAGCGTTCCGGCCCGCGGCTTGCCCCGGGCGACGCGCACGTCGGGCGGCTCGATGCCGTGATCGATCGCGTTGCGCACGAGGTGGGTCAGGGGATCGCGGATGCTCTCGATGAGCGTGCGGTCGAGTTCGGTGTCGCCACCGTCGATCGTGAGCTGCACCTCCCTGCCGCAGGCCACGGCCAGATCGCGGACCGTGCGGGGAAACTTGTTGAACACATGGTCGATCGGCTGGAGCCGGGTCTTCACCGCGGTCTCCTGGAGGGCGTTGGTCACCGCGTTGATGCGGTGGACCGCCGCGACCATCGCGGGGTCGTCGGCGCTGACGCTCCGCAACTCGTTGCGTGCGAGCACGAGTTCCCCGACCAGGTCCAGGATCGACCCGACCAGGCCCACATCGACGCGGATCGAGCTCTCGCCGGCTCCCCGCTCCGCGGCCGCCGGCCTGTCCGCCCCGGGCGATGCGGGCGACGCGCTCGGCGCGGCGGCCGCGGCTTCGGCCGCACGCGTCGCGGGGACCGGGTTCTCCGCCGGGACCGCCGGCGACGCGGTGGCAGGGTCGCCGGCGGCTACGGCGGTGAGCCGGTGGGCGAGTTCGCGGAAGTCGTGATCCCCCTCCGCGCCCGTGGCCTGGATCGTGCGCAGGATTTCCCGCACGGCATCGATCATCGAATACAGCGAACCCGTCACCCGGTCGTCCAACACGAGCGTGCCGTCGCGGAGCCGGCCGAGGAGGTGCTCGCCACTGTGCGTGAGGGCGCCGAGTTTGGAAAACCCGAAAAAGCCGCTGTTGCCCTTGATCGTGTGGACGGTGCGGAAGATGCTCGCCAGCCGCTCCTCGTCCGCTGGAGCCTGCTCGAGGGCAATCAGATCCCGGTCAAGCTGATCGAGGTTTTCGGCCGACTCGACCAGAAATTCCTGGATGAACTCCTCGTTGTGACTCGCTCCAACCACGGCGACGGCTCCTCCGGGCAAGCATACTCCACGGATTCGGCACGGGCCGCACACCCCAACCCCCTCGTCGGGCCGGGGAAAAACGCCTTTTGAGGCCTGGTCGTCACGGCCGGGAAACCGTCTAAAATAACCGCGTTGCTGTAGTCATTGACACACCCGGCCGGCCCGCGAGCCGGTTTGCATCCGTCCAGGAGCACATCATGGCAGCCACGCTCACATCGCCCCTTCGCCGACCTCGCCGCAGCCAGATTTGCATCGGCCTTACGTGCGTCACGCTCACCTGCATCGGTGCGGCCGGCTGTGCGCCCGTGACAGCGCCGGCCCGGGCACAGGTGGTCGAGGTGGAGGCGATCGATCCCGCTCCGTCGGCGGCTCCCGCTCAGCCGGCGGCCCGCGAGAAGGTGATGCTCGGCGAACCGAGTCTCACTGCCGGCGTCCCGGGATCGGGCCCGATCACGCTCGCCGAGATCGACGCCTGGCTCGC
>RFUD01000007.1 GCA_009923125.1 Planctomycetia bacterium | reverse complement strand
GCAGGAGACCCCCAGCGCGACGGCCCGCTCGGCCGGCAGTTCCGGGTCGGTGCCCAGTCGCTCGAACGTCGAGAGCCGTTCGAGCGCGGCGAACGAGAGTTCCGCCGTGATCTCGTCGAGCGCTCGGTGGGCGGCGGCCGAGTCGGCCTCGTCGCCGAGGGCCGCCGTCTTGGCCCGCAGGGCTTCCACGAGACGCCGGGCGAGCGTCTGACGGTCGCGGTACGAGTCGCGGGCCTCGCGGACACGCTCCAGCACCTCGCCTCCCGCATCCGCGACCGGAAACTCCTCCAGCAGCCTCATGGCCAGACGGTCCTGCCCGACCCGCCCCCGCAGTTGGATTTCGTCGAGCAGTCGCGTGGCGGCGAGTTCGGCGAGCCGCCGGCGTTCGTCGGCCAGATTGGCGAGCCCCGGAAAGTCGGCGAGCACATCGTCGAGTTCCGCCCGCGACTCCTCGTAGCGTTCCGCCTGCAGGAGCAGCCGCACGATCCGCAGCCGTTCCTCGGCGTTCGTGCGATCGATCTGCTGGTCGATCACGCGCCGCAGCACGTCCCGTGGAATCGACGACGTGGCGACGCGCTGGTCGAGCAGCACCGGCTGATCGGTGAGGATGCCCTCCAGGCTGGTCCAGCGGGGGGTGATCCGCGTGATGCCCTGCACGATCTCGATGCGGCCCGACGCCGTGGCCAGCGAGATGATCCGCCGGCCGAACTCGTCGAACGGCGTGGCCTCGACGACGCCCCCCACTGCGGCGACCCGCCGGCCGGCCTCGGGCACCCGTTGGGGGATCGTGATCTTCTCCAGTCCGAGTCCCACGGCGCCCGGCTCCACCTTCGTCACGCGTCGCTTCGCGACCATCGTGCGGGTGAGCTCGTCGTCGCACATCAGGATCGGTCCGCCCGTCTCGCCGCGAAATTCGGCGACCGCCGGATCGACGTTCACGCCCGTCAGGATGGCGAACCGGCCCTCGAGCACCCTCCCGTCGGCGAGTTCGACCGTGTCGGCATCGAGGGAACGCGCGGCGGACGCCACGAGAGCGAGGCCGAGGAGCAGCTGGGACAGCGGGCGCGGTGAGCCGGTCATGTCCACGCAGTGTAGAAGCCCGGGGGCCGCGGCGGCCACACCGCCGCAGCCGTTTCTTGACGGGTCCCGCGGGCCGATCGACAATCACCCGCGGTTGCTCGACCGTTCCCGGCCCCGCCGTGCCGGGCGTCTCGAATCCCGTCGCCCCGCGGCGCCCTGCGGACCTGCGGAATAGTTCGGTGGCCATGCACGGAATCATCAGGCAGATGCTGCTGGCAGGCGTCGCCTGTTCCCTGCTGTTGCCGATCGTGCTCGCCGTCGTGATCGGGCTCGGCGTGCTGCTGCGGGCGGTCGGCGACGCGGCCGGCGGCGTGGTGTGTGGCCGCATCGCGCTCGTCGTGGGCGCGGCGTGGCTCGTGGCGGTGGTCACGACGGCCGTGGCGAGCGGAGCCGCCCTGCTCGACGAACGCCCCCATCCCGGCGACACGGACGGAACGCGTCACCCATGAACATGCTCCTGCGACTCCGGACGGGACCGCTGATCCGAGTGTCCGTCGCGGTCCTGGTGGCGGCGGCGGCGGTGTCCGCCGTCCCCGCCGCCGACACGCCGACGCCGGCCGATGTGCGCCGGAAACTGGACGAGGCCAAAACCCTGCTCGAGGCCGGCCGACCGGCCAAGGCACGGCCGCTCGTCGAGGCGGCGGCCGGCGATCTGGCCGCGCTCGCCGCACTTCCGAGGATTCCTTCGGGTGTCCGGCCGCTGATGGATCTGTGCGGTGAGTTGAAGGACGATCTCGAACTCGAGGGGATCGACGTCTCGGGGATCACGATCCCCCGCCTCAACGCGTCGGCAGTCGCGGCGCCCGCCAAACCTTCGCAGGCCGCCGCTGCGCCGGCCAAGGCGGTGTCGGGCGTCAGTTTCACGCGGCAGGTGGCGCCGATGCTCCTCACGCACTGCGGCGGCTGCCATGTCACCGGCCGTCGGGGCGACTTTCACATGCCGTCGTACGAAGCGCTCATGAAAACGGGGCTCGTGCAACGGGGCGCCGGCGACGCCAGCCGGATCGTGGATGTGATCGTCACCGGCGACATGCCGCGGGGCGGTGGCCGGGTGCAGCCGCAGGAACTCGCGGTGCTGGTGGCCTGGATCAACGCCGGCGCGCCCTTCGACGGTCCCGATCCGGCGGCACCCCTCGGCCAGGGGTCGGCGCCTGCGGCCGCCGGCATCACGCCCGGCGGCAGCCCCGGGGACCGGATGCCCGCCGCGGTCGCCCTCAAGCCCGGGGACGTGTCGTTCGCGTTCCAGATCGCGCCGGTCCTCCAGCGAAATTGCGTCGGCTGCCACGACGACACGCAGCCGGAGGCGCGGCTTTCGATGACCACCTTCGCCCGCCTCGCGCGTGGTGGCGAGAGCGGCGCGCCGTTCGTCGCCGGACGTGGCGCCGACAGCCTGCTCGTCCGCAAGATCAAGGGGGCGAGCGGGATCGAGGGGCAGCGGATGCCGATCGGCAAGCCGCCGCTCGCGGCCGACGTGATCGCGCTCGTCGAGAAGTGGATCGATCAGGGGGCGAAACTCGACATGCTCGGCCCCGACGCCCCGCTCGCCGATCTCGCCGCCGCCGGCCGGGCCCGCAGCCTGTCGCACGCCGAGTTGAAGGCGGCCAGGTTCGCCGCCGCGGAAAACCTCTGGCGGCGCGCTCTACCCGACGAGAACCCCGCCGTGGCTCGACTCGACGACGTGATCGTGCTGGGCAACATGCCGCAGTCGCGGCTCGACGAGGTGGCGGGCTCGATCGACAAGGCGGCGCGAGGGGCCCGGGAACTGCTCATCGACGGCGACGGCCCGTTGCTCAAGGGGGGCGTCGCCTGCCTCCTGTTCGCCAAGCCGTACGATTTCTCGAACTTCCACGAGGCGACGACACGCCAGGAGCGGCCGAAGGGCATGGCCGGCGATGCGGCCATCTCCGGGGACGTCGTCTACGGGGCGGCGATCGTTCCATCCGCCACGGCGGATGGGGCCGACGACGATCTGGCGGCGGTCGTGACCGAGCAGGTGGTGGCGGCGGCGTTCCTCGGTCGCGGTGCGCCCGCCTGGTTCGCCCGCGGCGCCGGCCGCACGGTCGCCGGAAAACTCGCGGCCAAGGCCGGGGTGGTCAAAACCTGGCGTCAGGAGTCGGCCGACGCCGTCGCACGGCTCGGATCACCCGAGGACTTCTTCGGCGGGCATGCGGGTGCCGTGTCCCAGGCGGCCGTGGGTGGCGGCTTCGTCTCGGCCCTCGCTCCGGCGCCGGCGAAGCTGGAGGCGCTCGTCGCCAAGCTCGATGCCGGCGCGGCGTTCGATGCCGCCTTCGCAGAGGTCTTCAAGAGCCAGCCGCAGCCGCTGTTCGCGACGTGGGCGGCGAAGCAAGCCCGGAAGCCGGCCGGCAAACGCTGATCGCACCGCTGCCGGCCGGATCGGCGGCGCCAGCGCTTTCGTGGGGGCGGGGAGCGGGCGGCGATACGTTTTCCACCGCGATGCCGTGGCGCCGGGGAATGCGGAGAGCTCGTTCAATACAAGAGCGGGTGCCTTGGGGCCGGGGCATGTGATCCGAGCGACGTCGGCTCAGGGCCGACGCCTTCGGCGGGACACGCGACCGGAACCATTGATTCGGCGCCCAACGAGCCTCGTTAAGAGCTCACCGGCATGGTTCGACGCAGCACGAACATGGCAGAAAACGTATCGCCACACGCTCCTTCCCGGCGAACACCGACATGAATGAATCGACCGAGGTGGATGAATCGGCTCCGGCGGCCTGCCGGCGAGGGATCAGAAGTCGCCGGCATCCCGGCCGAGCGGCTCCATCGACTTGGTATTGCGTTCCACGGCGAGCACGACCGTCTGCCGTTCCACGCCGTCGGCCGTGCTGGCGATGATCGGCAGGACCTGGCGCTTGTTCGGCAGATCGACCCGCACCCGGAACGTGCCGTCGGGCTGCACCTTGACCGGCTCACCCTGGAGCGTGACGTACGAACCCGGCTGCGTGGCGCCATACACGATCATCTCGGCGTCCACCTCGAGTTGGAAATCGCTGACCCGGTCCTGGTCTTCGCCGTCGGCGCACGTCGTGCGGGCGGCGGGCGGACCCATCGGGCGCCGCAACCGCTCCTCGAACAGCTCCTGGAGTTCGGTGCTGTTGTTCTCCGGCGAGAATCCACCGCTCATCGCGTAAATCTTCTCGCAGTCCGCCGCGATATCGGCCCAATGCGCGTCGAGGGTGTCGGCCGGGATCCCGGCCGGCGTCGAGACCGCATTGCTGCGGGCGAGCGCGTGCAACCTGCCGGCGGCCGTCAGGTAGCCGATCTCGAGGCGGCACCGCATCGGCTCGCGGATGTCCACGAACCAGTTCTTGACACCCCCGTGCACTTCGATCGTGCGCACGACGCGTTCCGACGGGGATCCCTGCAGACCGTTCTCGAGTTGCAGGAGCCGCAAGACGGGCCGGGCGGCATGCCAGTCCTGGCCGAGCGCCGCCTCCGCGCGGGCGATGCTCCGGGGAGACACCTCCCAGAACGCATGCAGCCAGTGCGGCCCACGGACCATGACCACCATCCGGTCGCGAACCGCCTGCCGCGGCTTCCCGCCCTCCGGCGGCGTCGCCAGGCTCTTCACGCGGAGCAGTCGAGCCCGGGCCTCTTCGATGCGCTGCGTGATCGCGGCATCACGGGCCGCTTTGGCAGCAGCCTCCCGATCACGAGTCTTTTCCAACTGTCGGACCTCGCCGGCCTGCGGCGACCGATGCAGCTTCGCCTTGCGCACGAGCGCGCGGATGAGTTGGTCCTTCCGCATCGAATGCCAGCCCGCGACGCCGTGCTGCTTGGCCATGCGGGCCAGGTCGCGGACGGGCTTTTCCTTGAGGTTCGCCGCGGTCACGGGAGCATCCTTTGGCTGGTGGCTGGCGGCGGACGGGCGACTTCGCGACCGATCCCGGTCACGGGTCCTGTCACCTCGAACCAACAGTATCCAGGAGTGGCCGAAAACGCAAATCAAGACCCACCCAGAAGGGTGGTGCGGGCGGCTTTTTCCTGCTGATTTCGCGCTTTTTCCGCCCCGAGGGTGGCCACGGCAGGCGGGTGCCGAGGGTCAGTCGCCGCGGAGTTTCAGGCCCCGCTCGACCAGTTTTTCCCGGACCTCGTTGAGGCTCGTGACACCGAAGTTCTTGCACTCCATCAGATCCTCGGCCGTGCGCCGCACGAGTTCGCCGATCGTCGTGATCCCCAGCTTCGTGGTGCATTTCCGCGCCCGCACCGACAGATTGAGATCGGTGATCGGGAGAGAAAACACCTCCTGGTCGTCCGCCGACGGTTCGGCAATGTCGGCGGCCGCCTCCTCGGCGATCGCCGGGGCCGCCATCTGGCCGAGCGACAGCCCCTTGCTGGCGAGCATCTCCTTGATCTCGACGAGGCTGGTTTCGCCGAAATTCTTGCTCTCCAGCAGTTCCGCCTCGGTCGTGCGGGCCAGGTCGCCGAGCGTCAGGATGCCCATCTTCTGCAGGCAGTTGCGGCTGCGCACGGAAAGTTCGAAATCGGTGACCGGCAGGCCCATGACCTGCTCGATCCTGTCGCGGGTCCGCAGTTCCTGCTCGTCGATCTTGAGGTCGCCGGAAGCGGTGGAGTCCTTGAGGAACAACCGGGCCCGGGGATGGTCCGGGAACGCGTCGAGCACCCGCTGGTAGCACTGCTGGGCGGCGTCGAAGTCGTCCTCGTCCTCGTACAGCAGACCGAGGTTCACCAGCGCGCCGACGGTGCCGGGATAGCGTTGCAGCGACCGCTCGTAGCACGACTTGGCCTCTTCGTCGTTGCCGAACCGATCGTGGAGCACGCCCATGGCGAACAGCGCCGTCGGGTTGCCGGCGTCGATCGCCAGGGCCTTTTCGAGGGCGGCCACGGTCTCCTCGGTGGCCGCACCCGCGTCGGCGAGCATCGCGCCACGCAGGGCCCAGTAGTCGGCCGACGCTTCGCGCTGCGGGAGTTTCTCGAGGACGACCTCCGCGTCGCGGGTGCGGCCCGCCGCCCGCAGGACGTCGGCCGTGGCGACGCCGCACGCGGTCGCGTCGTAGCCCGCCCGCTGGGCGGCGTCGAAGGCCTCGCGGGCCTTGTCGGCATGCGCCGCGTCGGTCGCGGCGAGCGCGGCATGGGCCCGGCCCTGGAAAAACAGGGCGAGCGCGCCGCCGTCGGCCGACTTGAGCGTCTCGAGGGCCTCCCGCGACCGCCCGAGCAACTGTTGGCACACGCCCACCTTGACGGAGGCGGCCGGACTGCGATCACCCGCCGCCTCGAGTTCCTGCACCGCGATCCGCAGGTCGCGGTGGATCGCCGGGTCGGCGCCGAGGCCTTCGAGCAGTTGCCTGATTTCACCGGGGCCGAATGGGCCGGTGCCGGTGACGAGATCGCGGATGTCAACCCGCAACCCCCGCATTACGAATGCGGTGCTCTGCCAATTGAAGCTACGCTGGCGGCAGCATCCGACCGGTGAAAAGCGGCCGGAAACCCGCAAATTAGCGCACGATTCGCCCCAGCGTCAAGGGACGGCCCGCCACACTCCCGAAACACCGGACGAAACACCGGGGTGGAAAAGAAAAAAGTGGGGCCTCAGACCCGGCAGGAGCGTCCTGCCAGGGGCATGCGGGTCAGGGGCAAGGCGACCGCACACCCCGAATATGGTCGAAGGCCCCACTTTGAGTCTTGGTGTGGGGTGTCGGGCCTCCGCCCGACGGCCTGCGAAGATACGCACGACCCGTGCCAAAGCATCCGGATTTTTTCGCACGCGTTCTGTCCGGAGTTCAGGCGATAGTCCGACTTCACCGCCGGGGCCGTCTCGGACTCGCGTTGCAAAATGCGGACGCATTTCGCAACACCCGCCGCATTTTGCGCGGCCCGCACTCGGCGCCCCGACCAGCCCGGTATGATTTCGTAGCGCCTGAACAAAGAACGCGGTTCCCCCGCGGTTTGTTCGGTGGGTCAGTTCGACATATCTGGAGACCGCCGGTGAACCCGCGCCTTCCCGCCCTGATCGGTCCCCACCGTTGCGGACCCGGGCAGCGGCTGCTCGTCATCGCCGGGCCGTGCGTGATCGAGTCGGAGGCGGTCTGTCTGCAGATCGCGGAAGCGATCGCGACGATCGGCGAGCGGCTGGCCGTGCCGATGGTCTTCAAGGCGTCGTTCGACAAGGCCAACCGCACGAGTGCCAACGCGTTTCGGGGCGTGGGCATCGCCGAGGGGCTGGAGGTGCTCGCCAAGGTGCATCGGGCCACGGGGCTGCCCGTCACGACCGACATCCATCTGCCGGAACAGGCCGCAGCCGTGGGGCAGGTGTGCGACCTGATCCAGATCCCCGCCTTCCTCTGCCGCCAGACCGACCTCCTGCTCGCCGCAGCGGCGACTGGCCGCGCCGTGAACGTGAAGAAGGGGCAGTTTCTCGCGCCGGCCGACATGCGGCACCCGGTGGCCAAACTGCTCGCGGGGGGCTGCGGGGACATCTGCCTGTGCGAACGCGGCACGTTCTTCGGGTACGGCCGGCTCGTCAACGATTTCTCGGGCCTGATCACGATGCGGTCGTTCGGGGTGCCGGTGATCTTCGACGCGACGCATTCGGTCCAGCAGCCCGCCAGCCTCGGCGGCGCCACCGGGGGCGACCGCGGGCTCGTCGAGCCGTTGGCGCGGGCGGCTGCCGCCGTCGGCATCGACGGCGTGTTTTTCGAGACGCACCCCGCGCCCGACACCAGTCCGAGCGACGGGCCGAACATGGTGCCACTCGACCAGCTCGAGGGCGTCCTCGAGCGCGTGCTGCGGATCCACGAAGTGCGGCAGTCGTTCGAGCCGCGGCCGGCGGTCGAGTCGGAGGCGGGGCACGGTCGATGAGCAGTTCGGCACGGATGCGGTTCGGCGGTGGGGCCGCGGTTTCATCGTTCCAGGCCGGCGTGGGCGGCGCGGTCTTCGCGGCCTTGGCCGGAGCGTGCGCGCCCGTGGCGATCATGGCTAGCGTGGCGATCATGGCGATCATGTCGATCATGGGCTGCAGCGGCGACCGAATGCCGCGCCCGCAGCGCTTCGAGGCGGCCTCCGGCGCGGCCGAGCGGCCCGTGCAGCCGATGTCCGCGGAAGTGCGACGGCAACTTCTGGACGGGGCGATGCAGGTGCTCGGCCGGCTCGATGGCTACGACGAGGCGGCGGCGTTCGCCCAGGTCTTCGACCGCCTCAATCAGTGGATTCATGGCGTCACCCTCGCGGGCGGCGATCAGGCCGGCGGCTGGAAGCTCGATCCGCTCTACGACACGCTGCCCGCGGAACTGCGGTCCGTGGCCCTCCCGGAATCGCTGGCGAGCAGCGTGTTCGATGCCGCCGAGGATGTGCCGACGCTCCGCGACCAGCGCTGGCTCGCCGACGTCGCCGCGACGGCACGGGGTGACGCGATCGACGACCTGGCCGTCGCCCGAAACCTGTTCGCGTGGTGCGTGCGGTCGTTGGCGATCGTCAGTGATCCGCCGTCCGTCCCGACAGAGGCCAATCCGGGCACCCGCTGGTTTTCGACCGGGGAGGTGCTGCTGGCCGGCCGCGCCAGCGCCGCGCAGCGGGCCTGGGTGTTTCTCGAACTTCTCCGCCATGCCGGCCTCGACGGCGTGATGCTGGCCACGGGGGATGCGGCGACGGGCGACCTGCGACCCTGGCTGCCGGCGCTGGTGTGCGACGGCGAGGCGTATCTGTTCGAGCCGCTGTACGGCCTGCCGGTGCCCGGTCCCGGCGGCAGTGGCGTGGCGACCGCCCGGCAGGCGGCTGCAGACCCGGCGATCCTGGCTGCGCTCTCGCTCCCGGATCGGCCCTATCCGGTGCAGGCCGGCGACGCGGCGAAACTCTCCGTGCTCGTGCCGGCGACGCCGGCGACGCTCGCGCGGCGGATGCATCTGCTCGATGGCGAGTTGGCAGGCGGCGGCAGGATCGATCTCTCGATCGCCGCGACGGAGCTCGGGGCCGCGGCACTGGCGGCGCTTCCCGGCGAGGCGATCGCGGACCGCGTGCGGCTGTGGGCCTTCCCGTGGGAGACGCTGCGGCGGCGGCGAACCTCGGCGCAGGCGGTGTCCACGGCCGCAGCCCGGGAACTCGCGCCGCTCGTCGTCGCGTTCGAGCAGTCGACGCCGGGCGGGGCCCGGCGGAGCGTGCGGCCGCTGTATGCGGCCCGACTGCGGGAGTTTCGCGGCGAACTCGACGGCCCCGACGGAGCCAAGGCGGCGTACATGCTCGCCCGGCCCGCCGCGACCGTGATCGCCGAGGCGGCCGGCAGAGCGCCGCCGCAGCAGGCGGACGGCGTCCGTCGCCTGTACGAGGGGATGAAGGAGGATGCCACCTACTGGCTCGGGGTGCTGATGCTCGCCGAGGGGGAGCACGAGGCCGCCGTCGACTACCTGGGTCGGATGATCCTGGAACTCGCTCCCGACAGCCGGTGGGCCGACGCCGCCCGGAGGAATCTGGCCGTCGCCGAGGCGGCGCTCGGCCACACGGCCAAAGCGATCGAACTCCTGCGTGCCGACCCGTCTCCGCAGCGGTTCGGGAGTCGTCTGGAGGCCGCCCGGCTCGAGCGTGCGTCGTCCGCGGCGGCCCCGCGCTGAGCCGGCGTCGCGGCGTCCGGCCCGGAGAGCGTGTCGCGTTGCCTGGAGCCGGTCCGGCGGGTATGTTCTGGGATTCCCCAACCGGATCCCGGACTGCTGCACGAAGGACAACCCCATGAAAGATGGCATCCACCCCAACTACACCGACACGGTCGTGCGCTGCGGCTGTGGCAACACCTTCTCCACCCGGAGCACGGTGCCGGAGTTGAAGGTCGACATCTGCAACGTCTGCCACCCTTTCTTCACGGGCAAGTTGAAGTTCGTGGACACCGCCGGCCGGATCGAGAAGTTCAAGTCGAAGTTCGCCGGCGCGGGCTACGCGAGCCTCAAGAAGGGCAAGAAGGCCGAAGCCGCCTCGTGAGGCGGATGCATCGGCCCTGACGCATGCGCGACCAGCTCGAAGCCAGGCTCGCCCGGTTTGAGGAGCTCGAGCGCGCGATGGTCGATCCTGACGTCCTGGCCCAGCCGCAGCGGCTGGCAGCCGTGGCCCGGGAGCACGGCACGCTCGCCAAGCTCGCCCGACGCTACCGCGCCTTCGTCGAACTCGAGCGGCAGATCGCGGATCTCGAGGAGATGAGCCGTGGCGACGACCTGGAGCTCAAGTCGCTGGCGCAGGCCGAACTGCCCGATTTGACCGGCCGCCGGGAACGCGAGTGGGACGAACTCCTCGACCTGTCGTCCGACGACGAGGATGCCGACCGGGCCCGGATCATCATGGAGCTGCGGGCCGGGACGGGCGGCGACGAGGCGGCGCTGTTCGTGCGCGACCTCTACGAGATGTATCGCCGCCACGCCACCGAGGTCGGGTGGGACATCGAGGTGTTGGATGCCAGCCCGACGGAGCTCGGCGGATTCAAGGAACTCGTGCTCGGCGTCACGGGCGAGGGGGTGTATCGCAAGCTGCAGTTCGAGAGCGGCGGACACCGGGTCCAGCGGGTGCCCGACACCGAGACGAAGGGCCGGATCCACACGTCGGCCGCCACGGTCGCGGTGCTGCCCGAGCCGGAGGACGTGGAGGTGTCGCTGTCCCCGGACGACTACCGCAAGGATCTGTTCTGCGCCAGCGGGCCGGGTGGGCAGCACGTCAACAAGACCGCCTCGGCCGTGCGGCTGACGCACCTCGCCACGGGCATCGTCGTGCAGTGCCAGGACGAGAAGAGCCAGCACAAGAACCTCGCCAAGGCCCTGCGCGTGCTCAAGACGCGGCTGTACGAACACCAGCGTCAGATCGAGCATGCGAAGCGTTCGGCGGATCGCAAGACCCAGGTGGGCTCCGGCGACCGCAGCCAGCGGATTCGCACCTACAACTTTCCGCAGAACCGCGTGACCGACCACCGCATCAACGAGAGCTTCACGCTCGACCAGGTGATGGCGGGAAGGCTCGGGCTGGTGATCGAGGCGATCGAGCAGTTCAACCGGCAGCAGCGGCGGAGCGAGATGGAACGCTCCGCCAAGCCCGCGGCCGGGGCGGCCGGGTGAGGTGAGCCGCATGGCCGATGACGCATGGACGGTCGGTCGGCTGCTGAACTGGACGACCGAATGGCTCGGCGGCAAGGGCAGCGACTCGCCCCGGCTCGATGCCGAGGTGCTCCTGGCGCATGTGCGCGGCTGTCCGCGGATCATGCTCTACACGGCCTTCGACACGCCCGTCGGCGACGTGGAGCGGGCGCGGTTCCGCGAGCTCGTGAAGCGCCGGGGCGAGGGCGAGCCCGTGGCCTACCTGGTGGGGAGCCGGGAATTCTTCTCGCTGCCATTCACCGTGGGTCCCGCCGTCCTCGTGCCGCGACCCGAGACGGAAGGGCTGGTCGTCCGCGTCATCGACCTCTGCAAGCCGCTGTCGGCGCCGCGCGTGGTTGACGTGGGGACGGGCTCGGGGGCGATCGCCGTGGCGCTCGCGAAGCACCTGCCGACGGCCCGCCTCACCGCCACCGACGTGTCGCCGCCCGCCCTCGCCGTGGCGCGGGAGAATGCCCTGCGGCACGGGGTGGCCGAACGCACGGAGTTCATCGAGTGCGACCTGCTGGCCGACCCCCGGGCGGCCGGGCCGTGGGACATCGTGGTCAGCAACCCGCCCTACGTCCGGGACGACGAGTTCGAGTCGCTGCCACGTGACGTGCGGCTCCACGAGCCCAAGGGGGCGCTGGTGGCCGGGCCGACGGGCGTGGAGGTCATCGCCCGCCTCGCATCATCGGCCGTCGAGCGGCTCGCGCCGGGCGGATGGCTGGTGGTGGAGATCGGTCCGACGATCGCCACGGCAGCGGAGGCGGCGATCGCCGCCGTGGCGGGCCTCGAGCCGGGGCCGACGCTCAAGGATCTGGCGGGCCTGCCCCGGATCGTCCAGGCCCGCAAGGCGTCGTAGGGCTCGATCGTCTCCGGCTGCGCTGCGGACGCGCGAGGCCGGTTGGCCTCCCATCCTCGATTTGCCCCTCGGAGGCCGAGGTCTCGTTGTCATGAAGAGAGACTTCGGATACCGGCTTCGTGTTCCAGACCCTTCACGACGGGATCGATCGACTGGGCATCGCGCTCGCCGACGCCCTGGAGGCGGGCAGCATCGGCCTGGATTTCGTCCGGCAGCGGGTGGTCGCGGGCATCCGCCGCCTGCGCGGTATCTGCCGTCGTGATCCCCTGCCCTGCCGGCCCCTCGTGGCGATGGCGGCGGCGGTCTGCGCGGGCTGCGTGCTGGGGCCGATGATGACCGCGGGACACGCCGGAGCCGCGTGGGCCGTCACGCTCGGTTGCTGGAGCTGCGCCGGGGCGTTGTTGGCGGCATGGGCGGCCACGTTTCGGGCCGCCCGTCACGCCACCGCCGCCTGGGTGCTGTTGGCGTCGATCGCGTCGGCGGCCGCCGGCTGGGCCGTGGCCCGCGACCGGCTCTTCTCGGCCGACGATCTGGCCTGGAGGCTGCACGAGATGCCGACACCGGTCGCCGTCGAGGGGACGGTGGTCGAGTCGCCCCGCCGCCTGCCGCCCCCGTCCGTCTCGGCCTCCGGGGTGACGCTCGAGGCGGCCAGCGAGTGCATCGTCGACGTCAGCCGCGTGCGGATCGGCGCGGCCTGGAAGGCCGCATCGGGCAGGGCGGCCGTCGTCGTGACCGGTCCTCCTCCGGATTGTGCCGCCGGCTGCCGGGTGCGGATCGTGGGCCGGGGGCTCCGTCCCGCCCATCCGCTCAATCCCGGCGAGTTCGACTTCCGCGCCAGAGCACGGTCAGACCGCTGTCTGTCACTGGTGCGCTGTCAGTCGGCGGACTGCATCAATCTCATCCAGCCGCCGATCTGGTCGGTGGCCGCCTGGCTCGACCGGATCCGGTGTGCGGGAACGGCGACGCTCGACACCCACCTCGGCAGCCGCTCGGGGATCGCCGCTGCACTGCTCTTGGGCAGCCGCGAAGCGATTGCCGCGGAGGACTCCCGGGAATTCCTCGTCACCGGCACGATCCACATCCTGTCGATCTCCGGGCTGCACGTGGGGATCCTGGCGCTTGGACTGTATCGGCTGTTGAGGCTGATCGCCGTGCGGCGGTCGCGCGCGCTCGTCGCCGTGGCGGTGAGCACGGGCCTGTACATGCTGCTGGTCGGCGCGGAGACGCCCGTCGTGCGGGCCACGCTGCTCGTGTGGCTGTCGTGTCTCGCCGCCGGGCTGGGTCGCCGCTCGCCCGCGATCAATGCGCTGGCGGCGGCGGCGATCGTCATCCTCGTATGGCACCCCCCGGAGGTGTTCCGCATCGGCACGCAGTTGTCGTTCCTGTCGACGGCCGTGCTCGTGGGGGCGGCGACGCTCGTGCCGCGACCCGGCGGCGGCGACGACCCGATCGAACGGCTGATCGAATCCAGCCGCACTCCCACCGAACGGTGGCTGCGTCGCCTGGTGCACGGGGGACTCGCCATGATGGTGACGGGGGTGGCGATCTGGTGCGTGACGGCGCCGATCGTCGCCGCCCGGTTCAACGTCGTGAGTCCGATCGGCCTCGTCCTCAACCCGCTCATCGCGCCGCTCGTCCCGCTGGCCATGGCCTGGGGGTTCCTGTGCCTGATCGCCACGCCGTTCTCGGGATGGCTCGCGGGCCTCTGTGGAGCCGGGTGCGATGCGACGCTGGCCCTCATCGAGCACCTCGTCGGCTGGGCCGCGGATCTGCCGGGGGCCTACCTGTGGGTCGCCGGACCGGCGGCATGGTGGGTGGTCGGTGCGTACCTCTGGCTCCTGCTCGTGCTCATCGCCCTGCCGAGGGAGCGACTCGTACGGTGCCGCACGTGGGTCGCCGCGGCCACGATCTGGTGCGGTGTCGGCGCGGCGTCCGCCCTCGCGGCGTCGCTGGTGAACCCGCGGCCGATGGGCCTCGAGGTCACGGTGGTGTCGCTCGGCCATGGGTGTGGAGTGGTGGTGCGGAGTCCGGCCGGGCGGGTCCTGGTCTGCGACGCCGGGCGGCTCGGAGCTCCGGCCGCGGCCCGGCGGGCCGTGTCGGCCGTCCTGTGGACGAGTGGCATTTCGCGGATCGACACGCTCGTCGTGTCGCATGCGGACGCCGATCACTTCAACGCGATGCCCGACCTCCTGGAGCGTTTTGCGGTGGGCGAGTTCGTCGTGTCGCGCACATTCCTCGGCAGCGAGGCGCCCGCGGTCCACGAACTCCTGCGGCTCGTGCATGAGCGACGGATCCCCGTCCGCTGTGTCGCGGTGGGCGATGAGATACCCTGCGATCCCCTGTGCCGGGTGCGGGTCGTGCACCATGAGCCCCGGGCGCAGGAGGACAACGAGACGAGCCTCGTGCTCGCCGTCGAGTCGGCCGGCCGCAGGCTGCTGCTGACCGGTGATCTCGAGGGGGAGGCGCTCGCGCGGTTCGTGGACGGCGACCCGGACCGATGTGACGTCCTCCTGGCGCCGCACCATGGCAGCGTTACCAGCCTGCCGCCGGCCATCGCTGGAGTGACGGCGCCGACGTGGGTGATCGTGAGCGGTCCGGGGGGCGCCCGCTGGGGGGAGGTGGAGCGGGCCTACCGCGGCGCTGCGGGCCCCGGCCGTGCCGCACGGGTGGTGAAAACCGCTGGCGTCGGCCGATCGAGCGGTGCCGCGCGGCTGTGGATCACCGCGCAGGGCGTCGAGGTGCGGCAATATCACGCCGGACGTTGGGCCGAAGTGCCGCCGCCGTTCAGGCCGTCGCGGCCGTCTCACGTTTCCAACGCCATGCCGCTGCCGCCAGGAGCGCGAGGTTCAGGATGAGAAACGCGAAGAACTCGGTCTGTCCGCCCTGGCCGAAGCCATAGGAGTGCAGCCCCGCACCGAGCAGGAAGTTGACGCCATACCACGACATGCCGATCACCGCGGCTCCGAGCACAGCGCCGGCGGCGAGGCCGAAGTTGCCGATCCAGCCCGCGTACCGTCCATGGAGCACGACGAGGTACGCGAGCAGCGACACCAGCGCCCACACCTCTTTGGGGTCCCAGCCCCAGAATCGGCCCCACGACACGTCGGCCCACAGGCCGCCGAGGATCGTGCCGGCGGCGAGCAGCAGCACGGCCACCTGCATCGCCTTATAGATGAAGCCCGCGAGTTCGGCGCAGGCGGCCGGCGGCTGGTTCGGCCGGCCCGCTCCACCGGGGCGATAGCGGCCCAGGAGGTAGTGGCCGAGCGAGAGCAGGCCGAGGCCCCAGGCCAGGGCCCCGGCGGCATAGCTCGACACGATCGTCAGCACGTGGATCGTGAGCCAGAAATTGTCGCGCAGGACCGGCTGCAGCGGGCTGAACTGCTTGCCCGGAATCGGAAAGAACCAGGCGATGAACGTGCCCGCGAAGGCCACGGCGGTGACGACGAGCCCGAACGAGCGACGGGAGTACACCTCCGGCAGGTGGTCGGCGAGATGACCGCCCGCCCACGACGCCGGCACGGTGAACGGCGACAGCATGGCGGCGAGGATCACCCGCGGCAGGTACCACACGGCCGGCGCGAGCATCGACAATCCGACGAGCCACACGACGAGGTTGTTGAGATTCGGCAGGGAACGATCGACGTCGGTCTGCGGCAGGAGGTTGATGATCGTGCGGCCGCCCGCCGCGTAGGGGGCCATGGCGAGCACCCACAGCACGAGGGCCGAGAGGCCGATCCGCGGCAGGAGCGTGATCCAGCCGACAGGGCCGCCGCCCTCGCCGGGAATCACGGTGCCGAGCGGGGGCGGCAGGGCCGTCAATCGCCAGCCGTGGGCCGCGCCGCGGGCGCAGATCGGGGCGAGCAGGAAGCACAGGCCCAAGAGCGCCAGGAAGAACGGCACGTAGATCACCGTCTCGTACATGTTGGTGACCGGGGCCCAGCCCGTGATCGCCACGCGCGACGCGAAGGCGGCTGCGGTCCAGGCCAATTCCCCGACCAGCAACGCGACCCCCAGCCAGAACATCGGAACTCGCGCGCGGCCGAAGGCGAGGGCGAACGCGAACAGCGCGAGCAGGCTGCCGATCCAGGACAACCGGAACGGGTCGCTCTCGTTGTACGTCACCTCCCGCCGCGTGCTGCCCGCCGCGGGGTAGGCCGTGTAGCGCAGGAGATCGGCGTCGACCTCGTCGATCGGCAGTTGCCGACGCCGCGGTTCGACGGTCTCGCCGAGCCGTCGCAAGGCCGTTGCAAAGGCCTCCGCGGAACGCTGCGTGACCGCCTGCGACGCCGTCGTGGGCTCGGCCAGCGCCGCCTGCCGCAGCGAGTCGAACGACGCGCGTACGGCGGCCAGCCCATCGGCCGGCAGACCGGTGAGCAGCGTGTCGGGGGCGTCGAGCAACGCCGACAGGGCCACCCAGGGGGGCATGTCGTCGTCCGCATTCCGCTCCGCTTCCAGCGGCTCGGCACGCACCGCGGGCACGACCAACAGCCCGCCGCCGTTGTCGTACAGCGACTCGCCGAGCACGGCGATCCGGTCGGCGAACCGGCGGGCGGCCCGACGGACGGCGGTCGATGCCGAGGCGACGCGTGTCTCGATGCGGCCGGCTGCATCGCGGAGGGCTTCGACCCGGGGCTCGGCCTCGGCCGTCGGGAATCGCGTCGATTGGCCGATCGACTCCGCGAGATCGAGGAGTGCCGCATCCACGGCCTTCGCGTCGTCGGCTGCATCCGTGGCGGTGAGCTGCGCCCGCAGTGGACGCCATGCGCCCGCCACCTGCTCGAACAACTGCACGAACCGCGAGCGTCCGATGGAGTCGGCGGTGGCCCGGAACGTGAGCTGCCGCCATGTCACGTAAGCCCGCCACAGTTGATCGACCTTCGCGTCCACGCCCTCGAGGCGGAACTGGCCCCCCTCCGCCCGCGCGGCCCGCCGGCGCTCGTCGATCTCGACCAGCCTCCGACGGAGCGGCTCGCTGTCGGCCACGTCGTCCGGGGAGGCGTACTTCAGCCTGCGCATTTCGCCGCCAGTGGTCTCGAAGACGGGCAGATCGA
>RFUD01000600.1 GCA_009923125.1 Planctomycetia bacterium | reverse complement strand
CGACACGCTCGACCTCGCCGGCCAGGATCTCGTGGCCTCGGCCGTCACGCGGAAGGAGGCTCGCGACGCCGCGGCCGCCCTGCTCTACCGCAAGCTCTGCGAGCTGCCCAACGTGCTCTCCGCCTCGGCGCTTCCCTTCCGAACCGGCGACTACGACGCCGAGACCGGGAAACTCACCGTCACCTACACGCTGCTCACCGACCGCGACCGCTACCGGGCCTTCCTCGACTCGGCCCTGCCGCTCTTGGCGCAGGTGGCGAAGGGCAAGACCGTGCAGCTCGTGAAGGTGAAGCCCGTGTGGTGCGACGGCTCCGCGCCGGCCTGGGAAACCACGACCGCCGAGGACCGCGCCGGCAAGAAGCGGCTCGCCGGCGTGACCACGACCGACAGCCCGCCGTTTCGGCTCGGCCCCGACCTCTCCGGCCTCCCTGACAGCTGGTGCCTGTGGCTCATGACCCGCTGGAGCCGCGATCACCTCTCGACGCAGTGGACCGGCTTCGCCCTCGACATCGACCTCGCCAAGACGCTCGGCGACGTGGAGGGCTCCGTGAAGGTGCGGCTCGACCTCGTCGACGCCGCCGGCGAGATCGTGCGCAGCGAGACCCACGACCCGCTCACCGCCCTGCCCCGCCCCGCCTACTGGTTTGGCTGGGCGATCGCCCGGCCCCGGCGGTTCGACGCCAAGGCCCCCCGCTCCTGGCCCCCGGCGAGCTCCCTGTACGGGGCCCCGATCCTCCTCACCACGTTCCAGGAGCCGGAATTTGCGGTTCATCAAAATCAAACAGTCAACGTGTACGTCAATCCGCTCTGCTTCTCGGTGATCGGCCCCGGCCAGGTGAAACTCTCCCCCGGCGCGTGGCAGATCCTGGAGATGCCGATCGACGCCGACACGCTCGCCCGCGTGAAGTCGATCCGCGCCACCCCGCTCTTCGTGCCCCACGAGTAACGATCTTTTTGTCCCCTGCCTTCCGGAGCAGCCATGCGTCACGCCGTCCCGTCGTTCGTCCTCCTCGCCTGCCTCGCCGCGCCCGCCGCGGCCCAGCCCGCCGCCCCGGCCGCCGTCGAGACGGCCCCGCTCGGCGCCAGCCACCCCACGCTCGACAAGATCATCGCCGACTACGCCGACAGCGGCATCGACGGTGTCGTGGACATCGTCAAGAACAAGGACGGCGAGATCGTGAAGATGGTCGTCGTCGGGGCGGCGAAGATTTCGACGGTGCTCGGGGCCGCCGACGGGCTGCAGACGGCCCGCAACGAGGCCCGGCTGCGG
>RFUD01000599.1 GCA_009923125.1 Planctomycetia bacterium | reverse complement strand
ACACGAACAAGACCACACTGAACGCGGGCACTCTCAGCCTGGGCTCGGCCAATGCGATCGGCAGCGGGACGATCAGCTTTGGAGGCGGTACCTTGCAAGCCACATCCAACAACACCAGCGACTACTCTAATCGCTTCGACACTGCACCGGGCCAGCTCTACAGCCTTGATACCAACGGACAGAGCGTCACCTGGGCCACGGCCCTGACCAGTTCGGGCAGCAGCCTCACAAAGAAGGGCAGTGGCACTCTGACCCTTACCGGCGCTAACACCTACACGGGCGGCACGACGCTGAGTGCGGGCACCCTCAGCCTGGGCTCGGCCAATGCGATCGGCAGCAGCGGCACGATCAGCTTTGGAGGCGGCACCTTACAAGCCACATCCAGTAACACCAGCGACTACTCCAGCCGCTTCAGCACCGCAGCGGGCCAGCTCTACAGTATTGACACCAACGCACAAAACCTCACTTGGGCCACAGCCCTGAGCAGCTCGGGCGGCAGCCTCACCAAAACCGGTGCCGGCACCTTGACCCTTACTAAGAACAACACCTACAGTGGCACCACCACCATCAGTGCAGGCACCTTGCAACTGGGCAATGGAGGCGCCACCGGCAGCGTAGCCTCAACAAGCGTGGTGGACAACGGAAGTCTGGTGGTCAACCGCAATAACGGTTACTCATTAAGCTCCACCATCAGCGGCACGGGAGGTCTGACGCAACAGGGCACCGGCACAACCTACCTCACCGCAGACAACACCTATACCGGCACCACGACCATCTCTGCAGGCACTTTGTCATTGGGCAACGCTGGAGGCACTACCGGCAGCGTGTCTTCCACCAGTCTGGTCAACAACGCCAGCTTGGCGATCAACCGCGGCAACACCTTTACCATCGCCTCCACGATCAGTGGCAGCGGCAGTTTGACTCATCAGGGCAGTGGCACGACCATCCTGACCGCTGATAACACCTACAGCGGCACGACCACCATCAGTGCCGGCACCTTGCAACTGGGCAATGGTGGCACCAGCGGTACCGTTGCTTCTGCCAGCGTGATCACCAACAACAATCTGGTGGTCAACCGCAGCGATGCTCTTACATTGGCCTCTAACATTAGTGGTGGGGGCAATTTGATCATGAATGGTACCGGTACCCTCACGCTCACCGGAACCAACTCTTACACGAACAAGACCACACTGAACGCGGGCACTCTCAGCCTGGGCTCGGCCAATGCGATCGGCAGCGGGACGATCAGCTTTGGAGGCGGTACCTTGCAAG
>RFUD01000598.1 GCA_009923125.1 Planctomycetia bacterium | reverse complement strand
AGCCGATCGGCCAGCGTGCTCTTGCCGTGGTCGATGTGGGCGATGATCGAGAAGTTGCGGATGTGCTTGCAGTCGATGGGCATGGCGTGATTGTAGCGAACTGGCACTGCGCTAGCGGTGCATTCCGTGGACGAGGCGGGCGAGGCCGGCGGCACCGATCGAGCCCGCGTCACCGCCCAGGCTCGCATAGCCGATCACCGTCTTCTCGGCGAGGACGGGGAACGTCCGGCTGCGGACGGTGGTGCGGATGCGATCGAGAAACGCCCTGCCGACCGGCGACGATTCGCCGCCGAACGTCATCGCGCCGCCGATGAGCACGAGTGCCGGATCGATCACGTGCATGAGCGTCACGATACCGATGCCCAGCCAGTGGGCCGCCTCCATGAGCAGCTCCGTGGCGAGGGTGTCGCCGGCGCCGGCGTGCGTGCCGATCAGGATCGGAGTCAGATCGGCGCCGGCGGCGACGGCACGAGCGAGCGTGCCCGAGGCGCCCGCCGCGATCCGCTCGCGGGCCCGCTTCACGAGCGACGTGGCGCTCGCGTAGGCCTCGAGGTGGCCGGGTTGCCCGCAGGGGCAGTGCCGGGCCGCATCCGACGTATCGACGAGCATGTGGCCGCATTCCGAGCCGTGGCTGTGGGCTCCTTCCACGTTCGTGTCGCCGATGATGATGCCACCGCCGACACCGGTGCCGAGCGTGAGCATGACCAGGCTCGAAGCGTCACGGCCCGAACCGATCCAAAACTCGCCGTACGCAGCGGCGTTGGCGTCGTTGGCGAACGCGACCGGCCGGCCGCAGGCGGCGGCCACACGATCGCGGAGCGGAAAGCCATCCCAGTCGCGGAGGTTGCCGGCTTGCACGATCCTGCCGGCCGGGATGTCGAGCGGGCCGGGCGAGCCGAGTCCGACATGTGCGATCTCGGCGGCCTCGATGCCAGCCTCCCGCGCGAGCGTGTGGACGGCACGGCCCATTCTCTCGGCGGCATCCTCGGGCCCGCGGTCGGCATGCGTCGGCTCGGTGTGGAAGGCGAGCGTGCGGCCCTGGTCGTCGACCAGGATCGCCTTGATGTTCGTGCCGCCGAGATCGACACCCGCGTAGTACGGCCGCGCTGCCGCCGAGAGCGGCAGCCAGCCGGCGCGATCCGAGGCGGGACGTCTCACTGGTCGGCCGGCAGCCGCTCGGTCTGCACCGGGGTCGTCGGGCTCGTGCAGGCGAGCATGAAGGCCACGAGATCGGCCTTCTCCTGCGCCGTGAGCTGGAGCGGCCGGATCTTGTCGCTCAG
>RFUD01000597.1 GCA_009923125.1 Planctomycetia bacterium | reverse complement strand
CCGCCTTCCACCGGACGGCCGCGCGCAGGAGTGGGGTTCCCGCCGGGAGCGATCGGCATGCTCGACAAGCCGTACACGATCGCGGGCCCGGGGTTCAATCGCTGGCTCGTGCCACCGGCCGCGCTCTGCGTCCACCTCTGCATCGGCATGGCCTACGGGTTTTCGGTGTTCTGGCTCCCGTTGACACGTGCCGTGGGCATCACGCACTCCGTCGAGTGTCCCGAGTCGCTCGGAATCCTCGGCAGGCTGACGACGACGACGTGCGACTGGGACAAGCCGCTGCTCGGGTGGATGTACACGCTCTTCTTCGTGTTCCTCGGCTCGAGCGCGGCGCTCTTCGGCACGTGGCTCGAGCGGGCCGGACCACGCAAGGCGGCCGTCGTGGCCGCCTGCTGCTGGAGTGGCGGACTCGTGATCTCGGCGACCGGCGTGTACAGCCACCAGCTCTGGCTGCTCTGGCTCGGCTCCGGCGTGATCGGCGGCATCGGGCTCGGACTGGGCTACATCTCGCCCGTCTCGACGCTCATCAAGTGGTTTCCCGATCGCCGGGGCATGGCCACGGGCATGGCGATCATGGGGTTCGGCGGCGGCGCGATGGTGGGCTCGCCGCTCGCTGACCGGTTGATGCGCCACTTCGCCGGCCCGGATTCGGTCGGTGTCTGGCAGACGCTCCTCGTCCTGGCGGGGCTCTCGTTCCTCTTCATGATGATCGGCGCCTTCGCCTACCGGGTGCCGCCCGATGGCTGGACGCCGCGTGCTCGGGGCGGTGCAGCGGGGCGACCGCGGGCCATGGCGACTCGTCCGGTGCAGCGTTCCTTCACGGCGGCCGAGGCGTGTCGCACGCGCCAGTTCTGGCTGGTGTGGCTCGTGCTCTGCCTGAACGTGTCGGCCGGCATCGGCGTGATTGGCATGGCGTCGCCCATGCTGCAGGAGATTTTCGGTGGCCGCCTGCTCGGCATGGACCTGCCCTTCGAGCGTCTCGATGCCCCCGCGCTCGCCCGCGTGGCCGCGATGGGGGCGGGCTTCACCGGGCTCCTGAGCCTCTTCAACATCGTGGGGCGGTTCTTCTGGTCGTCGCTCTCCGATCTGCTCGGCAGACAGCCGACCTACGCGGTGTTCTTCCTGCTCGGGGCGGCCCTCTATGCCGCAGCGCCGGCCGTCGGGCGTGCGGGCGACGTCGGACTCTTCTGCGCGGTGTTCTGCATGATCCTCACGATGTATGGGGCGGCTTCGCGGCGATCCCCGCGTACCTCGCCGACCTGTTCGGCACCGCGTTCGTCGGCGCCATTC
>RFUD01000596.1 GCA_009923125.1 Planctomycetia bacterium | reverse complement strand
ACGATCTGCGGTCGCTGCTCCGCGACAACGACGCCGAGTTTCGCCTGATCGACGACGTGGCCGCACGATTCGGCGCTCCCGACCGCGACTGCATCGTGCGTGCCACGGCCCGCGGCGGCGACATGTTCGACGAGCGGCCGCTGAAGGACCTGCGGGCGCTGTGCACGGCGCTGGCCGGGGTGCCGGGCGTGGTGGAGGTCCGTTCGATCCTCGATGTCCGCCGCCAGGGGATCGCCGGGGCGATCCTGCCGGTCGTCCCGCGGGCGGAGGGACCGCTCGACGACGCCACCCGCGCCGCCGCCCGTGAGCGGGCCCGGGAGCATCCGCTCGTCGCCGGCCACCTGCTCTCGGCCGACGGTCGGTCGGCGCTCGTGCTCGTGCGGCTCTCGGAGCAGGCCAACTCCGCCGCCGGCCTCGGGCCCGCGGTCACCGGCATCGAAGCCGCCCTGGAGGCCGCGCGGCGATGGCCGGCCGCGCTCGACCTCGAGTTCACGGGCCTGCCACCCCTGCGGCACGAGGCCTCGCGGGCGCTGCGTCGCGACATGCTGCTGTTCAACTCGCTCGGCCTCGGGCTGGCGTTCGTGCTCTCCGCCACGGCCGCCCGCAGCCTGCGTGCGACGCTCGTGGCCTGTATCCCGCCGTTCGTGGGTGCGGTGTGGGCGATGGGCGTGCTCGGGCTGTGCGGGGCGCCGGTCAACATCCTTACCAGCGTGGTGCCCTCGCTGGCCCTCGTGGTCGGCACGTGCGATTCGATCCATTTCATCGAGGATATGCGCCGCGCGCGGCGCCGCGGCATGGACGCGGTCTCGGCCTCGGCGGGGGCCATGCAGCGGATCGGCGCGGCCTGCGGCCTCACGAGCCTGGTCACCGCGATCGGTTTCGCGTCGCTGGCGGCCGCCCGGATCGAGGCGGTGCGCACGTTCGGGATCGCGGCCGCCGCGGGAGCGGTCGCGAGTTTCCTCGCCGTCACGCTCCTGACGCCGCTGCTCGCCACCACGGCGTTCTGCCGGGGCATGCACCTCGGCCGATCCTGGCGACCGGCGGGCCGGCTCGCGAACCTGCTCGCCTCGTTCTCGCTGCGGCATGCCCGGCCGGTGGTGCTGGTCGGCTGCGCGGCGACGCTCGCGCTGGCCGTCGTCGGCGCCCGGCTCGACGCGGACAACCGGGTGGCCGACGCCCTGCCGCGGGGAGCGGCCTCGTCCCGGGCGCTCGCGAACGTGGACCGCGACTTTGGCGGCGCCTCGGGCGTGGACGTGCTCGTCCGCTGGCCCGTCGGCCTCGACTGGCGGG
>RFUD01000595.1 GCA_009923125.1 Planctomycetia bacterium | reverse complement strand
CCGACGTCCGACACATCGTCGATCCCGGAGGCGGACTGGACGAATGGCTCGCACAGCGACGCCAGCCGGCCTGGCGGGCCAAGGCCATCCGGCGCTGGCTGTTCGGCCGCCGGGCCGCATCGTTCGCCGACATGACCGACCTGTCGAAGGACCTGCGGTCGCTGCTGGAGGCCGACTTCCGCATCTGGACGACGGCGATCGCCCGGCACTCTCGGGCCGACGACGGCACCGAGAAGCTGCTGCTCGAACTGCGCGACGGGCAGCGGATCGAGTGCGTGCTCCTGCGCGACGGCGACCGCCGGACCGTGTGCATCAGCTCCCAGGTGGGCTGTGCGATGGGTTGCGTGTTCTGTGCCAGCGGGCTCGACGGCGTGATCCGCAACCTCACCACGGGCGAGATCCTCGAGCAGCTGCTCCGGCTCCAGCTCCTGCTGCCCGCCGAGGAGCGGATCAGCCACATCGTCGTCATGGGCATGGGGGAGCCGCTGGCCAACCTCGACCGCCTGCTGCCGGCGCTCGCCGTCGCGCAGGACCCGGAGGGGTTCGGCATCTCGCAGCGGCGGATCACCGTCTCGACGGTCGGCCTGCCGCAGGCCATCGACCGGCTCACCGCGGAGAACCCCGGCTACCATCTGGCGGTCTCTCTCCACGCGGCCGAGGACCAGCTCCGCACCCGGCTGGTGCCCGTGAACAAGGCGATCGGCCTGGCCGAAGTGATGGCCGCGGCCGACCGCTACTGGGAGGCGTCGGGCCGGCGGCTGACGTTCGAGTACGTGCTGCTCGGCGGGGTGAACGACGCGCCCGAGGATGCCCAGCGGCTCGTCCGCCTGCTCGGCCGGAGGGCGGCGCTGGTCAACGTGATCCCCTACAACACGGTGGCAGGACTCCCCTGGCGGGAACCGTCGCCGGGCTCGCAGGAACGGTTTCTCGAGGTCCTGCGGCACGCGGGCGTGAACGTGCAGGTGCGACGTCGCAAGGGGGCCCGCATCGACGCCGCCTGCGGCCAGCTCCGCCGCCTGGACGCCCAAGCCCGGTGACCGCACCGGGCGGCGTGCCTCGCATCTTGCTCGCGCTCCCCGGCACGGCGGGGCGCTGCCACGGACCTCGAACCATCCCGTCGCTGACGCTCCGGGCTTGTATGCCTGAGATGGCAAGCCGGGATCGGCGGAAGCTCGAGGAGCTTTGGGCTATCCTGCCCACGCGACGAGACTTCCGCCGGCACGGCGGGGCCCTGCCACGGACCTCGAACCATCCCGTCGCTGACGCTCCGGGCTTGTATGCCTGAGATGG
>RFUD01000594.1 GCA_009923125.1 Planctomycetia bacterium | reverse complement strand
AGCCGTGTTTCGCCGCGTCCTGCCTGACGGCACCGCCGTGTACCTCGCGCCGTCGCACGAGTTTCCGCTCGTGACCGTGTCGATCACGTTCAAGGGCGGCGCCTCGCTCGACCCGGCCGACGTGCCGGGCCTGGCGTCGATGACCGCGCGGATGGTCCGCGAAGGGGGCACCCGGAAGCTCGCCCCCGCGGCCTTCGACGAGACGCTCGACTTCCTCGCCACCGAGGTGAATGTGGCGGCGAACGAGACGTTCACCACGGCGACGATGAACTGCCTGGCGAGCAACCTCGACGAGAGCCTCGCGCTGTTCGTGGAGATGCTGCGCGATCCCGCGTTCGACCCGGCCCGGCTCGACACGGCGAAGGCCCGCGTCGTCGAGGCGCTCAAGCAGCGGAACGACGACGCGGCGTCGATCCTGTCCCGCGAGTGGAAGCGGCTGGTGTACGGGACGGGGCATTTCGAGTCGGCGGAGCCGACCGACAAGACGGTGGCCGCGATCGTTCCCGGCCGGCTGCAGGCCATGCACCGCAGCGTCTACCACCCGGGGAACATGATCGTGGCCGTGTCGGGCGACTTCGACGAACAGGAGATGCTGACGAAGCTCGGCAAGGCGTTCAGCGGCTGGGAACGCGGGTCGCCGGCTCCGGATCCGGTGTCGCCCACGGCCACGCTCGAGCCGGGGCTGTACCACGTGCCGAAGGAGATCCCGCAGGGCAAGGTCGTGCTCGGCATGCGGTCGATCGCCCGTGACGACCCCGACGCGATCCCGCTCCTGCTCTTGAATGACATTCTCGGTGCCGGTGGGTTCACGAGCCGCATCATGCAGCAGGTGCGGAGCAACGAGGGACTCGCCTACTCCGCCCGCTCCACGCTCGTGCCGAAGGTGTATTACCCGGGCGATTTCCGGGCCGGCTTCGAGAGCAAGAATCCGACGGTGGCGCTCGCCACGAAGATCGTGCTCGACCAGATCCGGGGCGTGCGGGACGATCTGGTCACGGAGGAGGAGCTCGAGACGGCGAAGGCAAGCGCGATCGAGACGTTTCCGCGGCAGTTCGAGAGCAAGCCGGCGATGCTGAGGGTGTTCGTGAACGACGAGTGGACGAACCGGCCACAGGATTTCTGGAAGACCTTTCGAGAGAAGGTGAAGGCCGTGACCCGCGAGGATCTCCAGCGCGTGGCGCGGAAGCACCTCGATCCGGAGAAGATGGCGATCCTCGTGGTCGGCGACTGGGAGGAGATCGCGAAGGGGGATCTGCAGGGCCGCGCGACGATGAAGGACTTCTTCGGCGG
>RFUD01000593.1 GCA_009923125.1 Planctomycetia bacterium | reverse complement strand
TGTACGCCCGCTGCTCGGGGTTCGTGCTCGACGGCCGGGTGGAACCGATGGGGCAGGCGGCACCGGAGCGGCTGCTGCGGGAGTTCGAGCGACTCTCCGCGGACGGGTTCCGGGTGCTCGCCGTGGCCACCCGCGACGTCGCGGTGCAGCCGGCGTATGGCCGCGATGACGAGCAGAATCTCGTGCTCCGCGGTTACGTGGCGTTCCTCGATCCGCCCAAGGATTCGGCGGCCGCTGCGATCCGGGCGCTCGTGGCGGGCGGCGTCGCCGTCAAGATCCTCACGGGCGACAACGAACTCGTGAGCCGGAAGGTGTGCGACGCCGTGGGGATCGAGATCGGCGCCGTGCTCCTCGGACGTGACGTCGACGCGCTCGATGACCGGGCGCTCGCCGCCGCGGCCGAGCGGGCCACGCTCCTGGCGCGGCTCACGCCCCGACAGAAGGAGCGGGTGGTGCAGTCGCTCCGGCGAGCCGGCCACGTGGTCGGGTTCCTCGGGGACGGCATCAACGACGCGCCGGCGCTCCGGGCCGCCGACGTCGGGATCTCGGTCGATTCGGCGGTCGACATCGCCCGGGCGAGCGCCGACTGCGTGCTCCTGGAGAAGGACCTCGAGGTGCTCGAGGCGGGTGTGCGGGTGGGACGGAAGGTGTTCGTCAACATCCTGAAATACGTGCGCATGGGGGCGAGCTCGAACTTCGGCAACATGCTGAGCGTGCTCGGGGCGAGCCTGTTCCTGCCGTTCGTGCCGATGACGCCGCTGCAGATCCTGACCAACAACCTGCTCTACGACTGCTCGCAGGTGCCGATTCCGACCGACGACGTCGATGCCGAGCTCGTGGCCCGTCCCCGTCCCTGGTCGATCGGCCAGATCTCGCGGTTCATCCTGCTGGTCGGGCCGGTCAGCTCGCTCTTCGACTTCACGACGTTCGCCGCCCTCCTGTTTCTCTTCGGCTGCACGGATCCCGGGAGGGCGCCGCTCTTCCACACCGGCTGGTTCGTCGAGTCGCTCGTCACGCAGACGTTCATCATCCACGTGATCCGCACCGAGCGGATCCCGTTCTTGCAGACCCGGGCCAGCACGGCGCTCACGGCGACGACGGCCGTCGTGAGCGCCCTCGGGATCTGGCTCGTGCAGTCGTCACTCGGCGCGCGGTTCGGGTTCGTGCCGTTGCCGGGAGCGTATTGGCCCGTTCTGCTCGTCACGGTCCTGGCCTACGGGACGGCCACGCACCTCGTGAAGACCTGGCTCGTGCGCCGTGGCTGGATCGATTGATGCCGCTGAGCCGTCGA
>RFUD01000592.1 GCA_009923125.1 Planctomycetia bacterium | reverse complement strand
GGGTCGCCGGGCCGCGTGCCGGCGGCGTTCGTCGTGGCGGCCGGAAGGGCCTCGAGCTTGGTGACGAGGCCGTCGATGGTGCAGTCTTCCACCGCCGCTGCGGGCCGCAGTCGTGCAAAATCCTGGTCGTGGTAGTCCACGGCGATTCCCGGGACGGGCACGGTGAACGTGAAGTCGGAGACGGCCTGCGTGTGGGCCGCCTCGCCACCGGCCGGCAGGGCCTCGGCGCCGGCGAGCGATTCGGCGATCCCGCCGACGCTCGTGAGCCGTACGTGCACCGCCTTCGTGCCGAGGTCGAGCGTGGTGAATACGAAGCCCTCGGCCGTCTCGCCCGGGGCGATGGGCCGGAGGCGAAAACCGCGGTCGCGGAAGAAGTCGTCCATGCGCCCGTTGCCGAGCCATGCCGTGACCAGCTTGAGCGGCACGAGCGCGAACAGCGGCACGAACAGCCAGGCCATCGCCCCGAACGCGGACAGCCGTCGCATGATCGAGAAATGCGTGGCCGCAGCCGCCTCGAGCGGCGTGAAGTAGCGCGGGTCGATCGTCACGAACTGGAGGAACACCGGCTGAATGCCGCGGCGCGCGAGATCGACGCCGAACAGCTTCCGGCTCTCGGCGGCCGTGAGCACCGCCACGGTGACCGCCGCCCGGTCGTTTTCCTGCGAGGCAGCACGGTCGAGAAACCCAGTGAAGGCCCCGTCCGGCTCATACGGCGTCGTGATCAGCCGCCAGAGGTGCTTCAACAACAAGATGCCACTCCCGCCGGAACTGCCTGTCACCTTCAAGCACGGGAGGTTCGGGGCGGCCCATGCTGCGAGAGCCGGCGCATGCAGACAAGCGAAGCCATGGATGGCGAAGCGCAGTCGGAGTCGAGTGAGCGAAGGCCTGGAGGGCCTGAGCGAACGTCCGGCGACGGAGCATGAGCCGCCCCGAACCGGGGCCGCACCCATGCCCGTCGCCGTCACTGAAAACCTTTCCTCAACTACTCAACGAGCGCGCACGATGCCTTCACGACCGCATCGATCTTGTCGTCGGAGAGGCCGCCCTTGGCGAAGGCGTGGTTGGCCTTCACCTTGCCCTCCTTGTAGCACACGACCGTGACGTCGGCGTCCGGGGCGATCTTGAAGTCGGCGGGGCCGTCCTTCGTGTCCTCCGGCACCACGAACGCGATCCGCGTGAGGCCGTGCTTCGCGGCGAACTCCTCGGTGGCCTTCTTCAAGCTTTCGGCGTCGGCGCCGATCATGTTGACGAAGCTCATGAGCTTGTCGTCCTGGTGCTCTTCGACCTCTTC
>RFUD01000591.1 GCA_009923125.1 Planctomycetia bacterium | reverse complement strand
GTCGGTGGACCGCATCCAGCGGTCGGCGAGCCAGCCGCCGACCACGGCGCTGGCGATCGCGGCCGCCTGCCACCAGATCACCGCGCTGATACCAGCGAGCCCCTGGGTGAGTCCGAGATCTTTTTGCAGCACACTCGGCATCCAGTCGCGCACGACCCACCCCGCGATGGCCGGCAGCGTGAAGTACGACAGCAGCAGGCAGTACGAAGGCGACCGTAACAGGTTTCCCCACGAGGCGAACGGCGACTCGGGCTTCCGCGTGGCCCGCGCTCCAGCCGGCTCACGGAGCAGGAAAAAGAGCGGTCCGGCGTAGAGCACGCCGAGAAGGCCGATCGAGGAGAACCCCCAGCGCCAGCCGAGCGTCGGGCTGTCGGCCACGAAGCCGCCGAGGCTGCCGAGCATGACGCCCAGATAGATCCCGATCTGGTGGATGCCCACGGCCCGCGAACGCGTGGCCGACGCATGATGGTCGGTGATCAGGGCCAAGGCGGTGGGGATATAAAACGCCTCGGAAAGCCCCATCGCGGCACGGGTGGCGAGGAGGTGATCATATGTCGTGGCCTGGCCTGTGGCCCAGGTGACGGCGGACCAGGCGAAGAGGCTCGCACACACGATCAGCGGCTTGCTGAACCGGTCGGCGACGAGGCCCGCGAAGGGGCTCGCGATCGCGTAGGTCCACTTGAACCAGGCGAGCATGTGCCCCCACTGCTCCTGACTCTCGATTCCCGATACGTCGCCCATGATCGACCGCTGCATCGTGGCGATGAGTTGGCGGTCGAGGTAGTTGAGCAGGGCCACCGGCACGAGGAGGGCGACGGTGAGCCAGGCGAGGCGGCGGCCGTGCGCTGTCATAGGGAGGCGATCCTCAACGCTGTTCGTCACGGGCCTGTCGTGGATGAGTCTGCCGCTTATCCCCGTTGCTAAGGGCTTCGCTGACGTGTTCGCCCATTTGAGTGGCGATCGGATAATCGTCGCAGGCGGTGCGAATTTTCCGCAAGGCCGACCATGGGCGGGAGGCCGCAACGCCTGGCACGACAGAAGCCGGCTCGTAGGGTCCGCCCGGCCGGTGAATCGTTTTGCCAATACAAAACGGCATCGCGCGGTGGTAGTCTCGACGCATGACGCCGCCGCGCCGCCCCAAACATCAGATCATCTACGAATCGCTCGCCGGCGAGATTGGCGGCGGGAGGCTCGCCCCAGGGCAGCGGCTGCCGACCGAAGTCGAACTCGTCGACCCGGTGACCTTGCACCACGGCTTTGCTGAGTTGACACGAATCAGTGTGCGCGTTTC
>RFUD01000060.1 GCA_009923125.1 Planctomycetia bacterium | reverse complement strand
CGCCGGACGTTCGCTGCGGGCCTCCAGCCCTCCGCTCACTCGACTCCGACTGCGCTTCGCCATCCTGGCTCCGCTTGTCTGCGTACGCCGGCTCCACGGTAGGGGTGACCCCGAGCCTCCCCCGTCGTGCCGACTGCACGGTGGCGAACTCAGCGAGGGGCTGCCGGTGCCCCGTCGCCGGGCTCTGGAAGCAAGCGCAGCCAGGATGGCGAAGCGCAGCGGACAGGCAGCGAGCGATGGCCACGATGGCCACCGCGAACGTCCGGCGACGGAATACGGGGAGCCCGAAGCCGGTGGTCCGCCACGCAAAACATCGGCAGGAGCCGATGTTTTGCGTGTTCACGGAAACGGGTTGTCGAACGGCGAGGCGTTCGGGTCGGCCGGCTTGGGCTCGGCGGGCCGGGGTGCCTCGGGTTCGGGCTTCTGCTCCGCCGCGTCCGGCTGTCGCGCCGGTCGCTCGTCGCCCGGTTCCGGCGGCCTGAGCACGTCGAGCGCGTCGAGCAGCGCGTCCTCGTCGGGCGTTTGATCGATCCGCATGCCCTCCTCGACGAGTTGCTTCGCGAGTTCCTGCGCCGGGTTGCCGGCGTCGCCGAGGAGCGTCGCCAGCCCCTGCTTGCCGTCGGCCGACAGGATCGCCGTGCCGAGCGTGTACAGCCTCCAGGCGGCCTGCCGGCAGGCCTGTTCCGAAGGCGCCGCCGGATCGAGCGCGGGCAGGGGCAGACCGTCGGCCCCCAGGACCGGAGGGGCCGCGGCCGCCAGCGCCCCGCCACGTCGATACTGTTCCTCGAATCGCATCTCCTCAGACCGCTTTTCCTCCGTCTCGAGCGCCGTGAGGGCGAGTTTCCGGATCCACTCCACGACGGCGGCCACATCCACCCCCGACGAGGCGTCCGCGGCGGCACCGAGCGCCGCGGCCGCCCGCACCCGCAGTTCGACCGGCAGCGTCTCGTCGGCCACCAGCCCCATGACCGTCGCCGCGAGCTTCGCGGGCAGCGGCTTCACGAGCGTTGGCAGGAGCTGTAGCGCCCGCGACACGAGCCACTCCTGCTCGACACTCCGCGGCGCCGCTGCGGCCTGTTCCAGAATCGACGTCACCGCAGGCCGGAGCGGCTCCCCGCCCTCGCCACCGGCAACCTTCTCGGCGTGCCGGGCCACGCCCGCGAGCGCGGCGATCCGCACCGCGTCGGGCAGCGTCTTGTCGGCGGCCGCGGCGACGATCGCCGCGACGGCGCCGGGCCACGGCCGGCCGTCCCTCGTCTTCAGTTCGCCGACGAGGAGCATGGCATTGACCCGCACCACCGCGTCCGCGTCGTCATTGCGGGCGAGGGCGTTCATGAACTGCGACACGGCCGCGGCCATCTCGTCGTACACCTTCTCGTCGCCCACGTCGGCGAGGACCACTTCGCGGATCCGCCTGCGCGTGAACTCGATCAGCGACCGATTCTCCTGGAGGCCCAACTGCGGCAGCACCGTCGTCTCGAGAAACGCCCGGGCGCCCGCATCGAGCGGCCCGCCCTCCCGCACTTTCTCCTTGAGTTCACGGATCTCGCGACAGGCCTCGACCTTGGTCCAGCCGACATACTTGGGCTCGGCCAGCGCCGCGTCGTCCGCCGCGACGACGAGCACCAACGCCAGGAGCGGAATGACAATCGGTGACGGGTGTCCACGGAGCATGCTGATCAGCGCCCGAACGGGGCTCCAAAGGGATTTTCAGGGGCGTTCAGCGCCGGCTTGTCACGGCCCGCCTTCGGGTCCTCGGCGACCGGCAGCGTGCCGATGTGGCGATCGACCCTGGCCTGGGACTCGGCGGCCGAGGCGACGGTGAACGACCCGTCGGGCTGGAGGAACAGCATGGCCAGCGGCTCCGGTGGCGGCGACCCCTTGCCGGAGCGGGTTTCCGCACGGTCCTCCTGCCGGCCGCGCACATCGACGAGCACCGCCTCCGTCGCGATGTCCTCTCCCCGCGACCGCGCGTTGCCGGGCTTGTTCAGCCGCTTGTCCACGTTGACCAGCCCGCCTGGCTCGGTGGTCAGGCTGCGCAGCGCATAGCCGCCCGTCTCGGAACCCTTGTCGAGGACGAGCACCTCGACCATGCCGGGCTTGAACCGTTTCGATTCGGCCTTCCGCAGGGCACGGACGAGCAGTGTGCTCGTGCCGGGCACGGAGACCGGATCGGTGACGTTGCTCGGCACCGACGGCAGCTTGACGTCCTTGGCCAGGGATGCGTCGGACAGGTGGCGGGGCTCCAGGTCGCGGTTCGGGTTCCAGAGCGAAAGGCGCACTCGGTAGCGGTATGTCTTTCCGGGCTCGACGCTCGTGTCCACGAAACGAAACAGGCTGTAATCGACGCTGGGGATCGGCCTGCCCGTGGCATCCAACTGCATGCCCTGCGGCATCATCTCGGGCGTGCCGGGGACGAACCCCGGCCCTCCGGGGGCGAACTCCCCACCGGGCGCCCCGAACCCGGGCGCGGCGCCGGGCTGCTGGCCCGGCAGGATCGTCGCCGCCTGCTCTGCCTGCTCCGCCGCGAGCCGCTGCTGCTCCTCCATCTGCTCCTTCAACTTGGCGACGAACCACGGGTGGAGTGCGTCGAAGCCCCATGCCTCGCCGGCGAGAAGCGGCAAGGGACTGCAGTACCCGAATGCCGCGCCGGGGTTTTGCTCCGCCGAGAGCATGAAGCCGGGCGGGAGTTGCTCCGGTTGCAAGCCGGCCCACTGCTTCGCCGCCTCGCCATAGAACTGCTTGAGGTCGATCCGCTTCCAATCTTCGCGGCCATCGGGCGTGACGACCATCCGTTCGACGAGGTAGTCGCTCCAGTACGGGATGTCGCGCTGCGGATCCCGCAGCCCTGCCTGGGCGAAACGCTGCGTGTACTCGCCGGACTGTTTCGCCACGGGGATCAGCCCGGTGACCACGCAGTACGGCACCAGCCGCCCCTTCACCGTCGCGGCCATGCCGGGCGGCATCATCTCGGGTGGCATCATGCCCGGCCCGAACTCGCTGAACCCGGGCGGCATTCCGGGTGGCATACCGGGAACTCCGCCCGGTCCGCCGGGATTGCGTTCCTTCCGCCGCCGCTTGCCGCTGCCCTTCCCATCGGCATCCTCCGGAGCATCAAGATCCGGACTCCGTCCCACGGCCACGTCGGCGGGACGCTCGGGCATGAACGCGATGCCGGCGACGGCCCGCAACTCCTCGATCGGAAACACCTCCGGCTTCGAGCGGCGGGTTCTCTCCTCGAACAGCGGCTTGTTGAACAGCGCCACCGGCGGAGGCTGCTGGACCTCCGGCTTCCGCCACGGCTCGATCAGCGTCGTCAGGCTGGTGCGACGCACTTCCTCCGCGGGCGGTTGCTTCACGGCCTGGATGTGGGTCGCCGCGCGGCCGGCCTGCTCCTCGATGATGGCCGGCTGCAACTCGCGGCCGGCGGTCTTCGTGCGGGCCGCGTTCACCCCCTGCCAGACGAGCATCCCGGCGACCGCCGCCACGATCGCCACGCCGATCTTCTCGCCGTGATCGAGAAGCAGTTGCACCAGGGATTCCTTGTCGAACCGGATGCTGGGACGCTTCATGGCTGGGCGGCTCCGCGAGGTTCGGCGGAGGCATCATCGGCCGGGGCCTCCTCCGCGTCGGCCGCCGGCTCGAGACCGAGCACCTGCGGGTCGGGAGGCGTCGCCAGGCCGATGGTGCCACGCAGTTCGATCGTCACGTCGTTCGGCCTGCTGCCCGCCGGCGCCTGGCCACCGATCTCCGACGGTCCGGGACCAAAACCACCGGCAGGTCCCAGGCCACCGGCGGCGGCGTTGATCCGTACCTGCCGCACGTCGATCGGCACCGGCCCCGAGGCCAGATCGACGAGCAACGCGTCGATCTTCCGCTCGTCCACGACCGCCCGAAGGACGAACGGCACGAGGTGCACGAGCCGGGCATCCGGCGACGCGGCGAGTTCGGCGGCCGTGAGCGGCTTGCCGGCGAAATCGACGTAGATCCAATTGCGCAGGAGGTCGTCGGGCGACCCGGTCTCGGGGGGCGGCGCATCCATCGGCTGCCCCGGCATCGGCCCCTGCGCTCCGGCGCCGAACCGCGGATGCGGGGGTCTGACGGGGCCACCGGCCCCGTCGGGCGAGGCCATCATGTCGGGCGGCGGCGAGAACTCACCGCCCGGCGCCGCATTCGCGGCCATCGGCGTCGCGATCCTGCCGCCGCGGGAGGCGCCGGGGTCGTCCTCCGCGGCCGGGTAACCGACCAGGATCGATTCCACGACGGGGATCGCCGCGTTGAACGGACCGGCGGCTGACTTGTTCGCCTTGGCGATCGTGTCGGCGAGCACGCCGTAAACCCACAGTTCCTCCTGGGCGAGCAGGACCTGCGTGGTGGACGGCGGCTTCTCCCAGTTGAAGCTCGCATACAGCCGCTGTTGATCGGTCGGGTTCCACTGCACCACCGCGACAGGCTTCTCGGCAGCCCCCGGACGACCGCGGGGCACGCCCGGTTCGATCATCGACGGCTGCCCCATGGCGACCGCCTCGGCCTCCACCATCATCTCGTCGGCCCCCATCCTCGCCGGCAGCGTCCGCACGATCGACCGCACGCCGTTCTGATACCGCTCGAGCAGCGGCCGCGGGAGTTTGCCGCCCGGCTTGAGCGCCGTCACCCGCTGGAGAAAGTCGGGGCCGAGCGACGCCGGCCACACCCGCAGCGGCTGCTGCCCCGCCCACAGTTTCTGCCACTCGGCGAGCGTCTCGCGCTTCACGCGCCGCGCCGCCTTGTCGATCTCCCCCGACCACGCCTCGTTGGGGTGCGGCTGGATGCCGACCACGCTCTTGATCGCCGTCAGCCGGCTCTCGACCTGCCCGCGGGCGGCGTCGATCTCCGTGGCGAGCATTCCCCGGGCACCGAACAACACCGGCAGCACGACGAGCGGCACCAGCGCGAGCAGAAGCCAGAAGTGGTGCTTGACCACCGCGTCGACGTACGGCCTCACGTTGTCGGGAATCTGGATCATGCTGTCCTGGACGGCCTGGGATTCATGCGCTTCATGCGGGGATGGGCTGCGGCCCTCAGCCGCCGTCGGGGGCGACAGGGGCGGCCGCCGGCTGCGGCACACCGGGCGAAACCGGCTGCCATGCGAACTGGAGCACGAAATCGAACCGCCGCAGCTTGATGTCGGGATCCTCCTGCGGCGCGGCTCCCGGAAACAGATCGGGCCGCGGCAGCGAAGCCTCGCCCGGCACGGCGGCGCCCTCCCTCGGAACCCGTACCGTCCTCACCGGCGAGGAGGCCACGATCACCGGGAAGCCGATGCCGAGCTCCTTCACCGGCACCGACTGGCCCGCGAGAGGCCCGGCCGAGACGGAAACCTTCCCGGCCTCGCCGAGCAGCCCCTTCACGATCGTCGACCGCACGAACTGCGCCGCCTCGTCGGGCTTGTGGTGGTCCTCGTTGTGGTAGTGGTAGCCGGTCAACTGCACGACCCAGCCCGGCCCCGTCGGCGCGGCGGCGGGTGCCGCTCCAGCCGGCGTCTCGGGCGGCGCGACGGCCTCGCCCGCGGGCGGAGCCGCGGCCTCTTCGGCGACGGCTTCGTCGGTGGCGTGCGTCTCGTTCCATTGCTGCTGAACACGGTCGAACCAGGTCTTCAGATCGGGGAAGTACTGGCAATCGACCGCCGTGATGTGGAGCTCGTTGCGGTCGGCGGGGTTCAGCGCCGCCTGGCCGGGCGGGTCGCGGGGCAGCAGCGACTGCACGGCCCGGAGCATGTCGAGCGACTGGAACCGGCGGTCCTCGACCTGCACGAGCGACCGCTGCTGGGCGATGGCGGCGTCGCGTTTCTGTTTGGCCTCCTCGAGCGCGCTGAGGGCGGCCTGCGACTGGGTCTTCACGCCATCGGCACGGGCAAACGCCCCGGCGTACTGGTTCGGGGCGAACGAATTCCACGCGAAGTACATGCCCATGAAACTGATGGCCGCGGCGCCGAGCAGGCCCACGCCCGCGGCCAGCCCCCAGGGCTTCTTGGACTCGATCACCCGTTCGTGGACGATCTCGCGCGGCAGCAGGTTCGTGCGGATGCCCGGCCCGCCGACGCCCTCGAGTGCGAGGCCGTACGCGGTGCCGAACGCCAGCCGATTCTCGCGGAAGGCCGGCGCGTTGAGCACGCCCGGACCCTCGAGCCCGCGAAACGTCTCCAGCCGCTGCACATCGAGCCCCAGCTGCTTGCCTACGAAATCGGAAAGGCCGCGGAGCTTCGTGGCGTTGCCCAGCAGGAGCACCTTGCCGATCGTGGCGGTGCGGTCGGTGCCGGCGAAGTAGTTGAGCGAACGCTGCAGTTCGGCCGCGAACTCCGTGAACACCGGCCGCATCACCTTGAACACCATCTTCGGGTCCTCGGCCCGGACGGCGTTCCGCTTGAGGTGCTCGGCCTTGGCGAACGTCAGCTTCATGCCCTGCACGAGCGCCTTGGTGAAGCTGCTGCCGCCGATCGGGATGCTGCGCTGCCAGATCCGCAGGCCGTTGGTCACCACCAGATCGGTCGTGTCCACGCCCATCGACACGAGCACGATCGAGGCCGGCGGCTGGTCGGGGTCGACCGTGGCCGGATCGGGCAGCTGGTCGAACATGACCATGTTGGCCAACGCCGTGGGGGCGAGCTGCAGCACGTCCACCTCGATGCCCGCCTGCGTCAGCGGCGTGAGCGCCTTGTAGACCTGCTCGCGCTTCATCGCGAACAGCGCCACCTCCGCGTCGATGACGAACCCGCCCTCCTCCATGCCGCCGGCGAGCCGCTGCCAGTCCCACACGACCTGTTCGAGCGGAAACGGAATCTGCTGCCGCGCCTCGTACTTGACGATGTCGGGAATCTTCTTCGCCTCGATCGGCGGCAGCTTGATGAACTTCACCAGGCCCGACTGGCCCGGCACCGACACGGCCACCCGGTCGCCCTTGAGGTCATTGCGGCCGAGAAACTCCCGCAGCGCGTCGCGCACCAACTCCACCGGATCCGCCTCGGGCTGCGTGAGCAGCATCGGGTACTCGACGTAGTCGAATGCCTCGGCCGTGAGCTTTCGGGGCTCGCCGGAGAGACGGCAGCGCACCGCCTTCAGGGCGCATTTGCCGATATCGATGCCCCAGCAGAACGGGCTGCGTGCCATGGGCCGTGCCAGAAGGGAGCGAACGGACGGGCCGGTCGATCCAGCAACTGCCGCTCTCACAACACTTTACGAACGGTCACGGGCGGGTGTCAATTTCCCGTCCGCGGAATGGCCATGCCCGGAGGAGGTCCCTCGGCAGCATCCGTGCTCGTGGGGCCCGTTCCGTGGCGTTCATTTTTCCTGACCGGATGACACCGACAGGTCAAACCGTTCCTCTCATCCGGGCATGGCCGAAACCGTCAGGCCGTGAGCTCGTCGATCCGTCGGCGAAACTCCGGCATCGCACCCGTCACGAAGGCTGACCACGCGGCCGGCTGCCACAGCTCCACGCACACAGCCGCCCCCACCACGAACAGGTCGCCCCCCGGCTCGACGCCGAGGAACTCCCGGAATCCTTCCGGGATCACGAGCCGATCGCGGGCCGCGAGCGACACCACCTTGTGCCGCGTCGACAGCAGTCGCCCCAGATCCTGCAACTGACCGACCCGCTGGGTGAGCAGGCCGGCCTGGTATTTCGTGCGCACCACGTCGAGCGCCGCATCGATCCGCGGCTTCCACACGGCTGCCGGCCACAGCGACAGGCATCCGGCCCGCTCCTTGGCGAGCACCAGCCTGGAGCCCGTGGCGAGCAGCGACGCGGAGAGTTCGGGCGGGATCGCCAGGCGGAACCGCTCGTCGAGCGTCCGCGCGAACTCGCCGATCAGCAATTCCGCGTTGGCGGTCATCGGTCGTTCGCAGGGGCCGATCCATGCGTGGGAAAGCAGCTCGTGGAAAAGCGGCTATTCGGGACAACAACCCACGAGTCATTGATTTTGACTCACTGAAAAGGGCTGTCAACCCACGAGCGATGAGTCTAGCGAGGCCGCCGAAAAGTGCAACTTGGGCCATCGATTCGGGCCGCCGCCGCCCCGGCCCGTTCAGTCGCAGCCGGCCATTTCGTTCTTGTAGGCCTTCAGCGCGGCGGCTTCCTTCGCGAGTTTGAACTCGGGGCCGGCCGGGAAGTACTGGATGTCGTCCTGCAGGTAGTAGGCGCTCGGCAGCGTCTGGCCGCCGACATCCACTTGGCAACCGGTGAGCGACAGGCCCACGACACCGAGGGCGGCGAAGCCGAGGATTCGAACCGTGACGGCGGGGATCGTGGACTGACGCATGGCGTTGATTCCTACGTGGGACTCGCAGGTGGTATCGGCCGTCACCACCGGAAAACTTTGAGAAACCGGCACAACCGGACGGAGGACTCCGCCCAGATTGCGCAGCCTGCCCGCGACCGGCCCCACCGCAACGTCCGGCCCCGGGGCTTTGCTGTACAACGTACGGCCGATGCAACGTCGCCCCACCATGCCCAGCGTCGTGTCGGCAGCGATCGGGCTCGCCTGGGCGGCCATCGCCACCGCGCAGGTGGTGCTTCCACCAACGATCGGCGGCCTGCAGGTCGGGCAGACCGTGCCCACTCCCGCGTATGACGCGGCGCTCGCCGCGCTGGCGGCCGGCGACTTCGCCTCGGGCCTCGAGATTGCATCGCGGGAATACCGCGGCGGCATCCGGGCGGGCACCCAGCGGTGGATCGATTCGATCGCCGCGGCGATGGCGGTGGGGGAGGCACACTACGAACTCGGTCAGCTCCGCGAGGCGGTGGCCGCCTATGACGAGGCGCTCCTCCTGTGGGCGACCCACGGCGACTGGCTGTTGGCCGTGCAGTTTCCCGCCCAGCCGCTGCGCCCGATCGCCCAACCGCGGGTGGCCGCATGGGGCAAGAGCCGTCGGCCCACGTCCCCCGCCGCGATCCCCGGCCAGCTCTCGATCCGGCAGGGGACCGCCGATCCGCAGCAGGTGATGAACAAAGGCGGCGTCCTCGCGGCGCCCGTCAACTATCCGGTGCGTCCGGACGAGATCGTGCGGGCGCTCGTGATCTCGCTCTATCGTCGCGCGGAAATCCTGGGCGATCTGTCCCGCGATGGCGCCGCGCTCGACGAGGCGGCCAAGGCTCTGCTGCGTCGCCCGGCGCCGCCCAACCACTGGTCGCAGTCGTGGATCGACGTCGCCCTCGGGGTGGCCTCGTGGTCGCAGGGCAAGACGGAGCAGGCCGTGCCACTGCTCAACCGGGGGCTGATCGCCGCCAACCAGTTCGACCATCCGCTCACCGCATGGGCCCTGATCGTGCTGGGACGGATCGCGCTCGATGCCGATCAGTACGCCGCGGCGAAGGGGTATTTCGAGGAGGCCGGCTACTCGGCCGCCGACTACGGCGACGCGCGGGCGCTCGAGGAGGCGTTTCGCCTCGCGTTCGCGGCCCGCATGGCGCTGGGCTCCGGCGGCCCGCCCACCGGCTTCGATGCCGCC
>RFUD01000590.1 GCA_009923125.1 Planctomycetia bacterium | reverse complement strand
CTCGGCCTGGTTGCCGAGGTTCTCGCTCGTCTTCACGAGCCCCGTGCCGAACAACCGCTCCCAGATCCGGTTCACCCACACCCGCGCCGTGAGCGGGTGGTCGCGGGAGACGAGCCAGTTGGCGAGCGCGAGCCGGTCGGGCTTCGTGCCCTCGGGGAGCGCCGGCAGGAAGGCGGGCAGGCCCGCCTCGACCTTCTCGCCCCGCTTGTCGTACTCGCCGCGGATGAGCACGAACGCGTCACGCGGCGGCCCCTCCTTCATCACCATCGCGCTCGGCAGCGAGTCCTTGAACGACTCCAGGCTCTTCTTCGCGGCATCCCGCGCCGCCTCCGCCCGGCGGATCGGACCGTCGACGTTCGCCCGGTAGAACTTCGCGATCTCGGTCCGCTGGCTCGCCGACCGGGCCTCGGGGTCCAATGCCAGCGCTTCCTTCACCGGCTGCGGCACCTTCGACCCCTCCACGCCGAGGAGCGCCGGCTCTGCGGTGGAAAATGCCAGCCGAAACCGGCCGATCGTGTGGCCGTCGAAAGCCTCCTGGCGGATGCGCACGACCAAGCGCGCGTTCTCCGGAATCGCGACGGGCTTGGCGGGAAACACCGCGATCTGCCGCGGCACACGCTTCTCGGGCACGTGGCCGTCGATGGCCCAGCCCTTCCCCTTCTCCTCCTTCAGTTGGAGCACGCTCGTGGCGGGCCAGCGCTCCTGTTCGTAGTTCGCCTCCGCCCGGACGAGCTCCACGGGGATCACCTTCGCGTCGCCCGGAGGCTCGATCTCCGCCTCGAGCTTGGTGACCACGATGTTGCCGTTGCCCGCGCGGCCGAAGCCGCCGTCGCCGGCGAGGCTCGCGTCGGGCAGCACCTCGAGCCGCAGCCCACCCAGCCGGTCGGCGGGAACGAGCGTCTCGAACTCATACGTGTCGCGGGCAGGCCGGGCGCCCTCGACGAACCACGAACCGTCCTCGCTGCGCCGGAACGAAGCCCCTCCCACGCTCCGCAGCTCCAGCGGCTCGAACGGCTCCCATGCCTCCTGCGGCGCGGAAAGCGCGGGCTGGATCGACCGCTCCCATTCCGCCACGAGCGTGTCGATCCTCGCCCCCTCCGCCCGCACGGCCGCCTCGGCGTCGGCCACGACCGTGTCGAGCCGCGCCAGTTCCTGCTCCTGCTCGGGCGAAGGCAGCAGGTGCACCGGGTCGACGTTGCCGCCGCCGCGGTGCGTCGAGCCCTGGTTCGTGCCCGTCTCCGGCACGTTGTTGAACAGCGCGAAGAGGGAATAAAACTCCTGCTGCGAGAGCGGGTCGTACTTGTGGTCGTGGCAGCGGGCGCAGCCGA
>RFUD01000589.1 GCA_009923125.1 Planctomycetia bacterium | reverse complement strand
GCCGTTCCTCGCCGAGTTGACCCGCGAACCAAGGCCGCCCGAGAGCGTGCTCGGAGCGCGGGTGTTGCTCGCGCTTGGCGACAGCGTCACGACCGACCACATCTCGCCCGCCGGCAGCATCGCGAAGGCGAGCCCGGCCGGACACTACCTGATCGAGCACGGCGTTCCTCCGGCCGACTTCAACAGCTACGGCGCCCGGCGCGGCAACGACCGGGTGATGACCCGCGGGACGTTCGCCAACATCCGCATCCGCAACCTGCTCGTGCCGGGCACCGAAGGGGGCGTGACGCGGCTGCTGCCGGGCTCCGAGGTGATGCCGGTGTACGACGCGGCGGTGAAGTACAAGGCCGCCGGCACGCCGCTCGTCGTGCTCGCCGGCGCCGAGTATGGCACGGGCAGCTCGCGCGACTGGGCGGCGAAGGGCACGATGCTGCTCGGCGTGCGGGCCGTGCTCGCCACGAGCTTCGAACGGATCCATCGCTCGAACCTCGTCGGCATGGGCGTGCTTCCGCTCGTGCTTCCCGAGCCGTGGCAGCAGCTCGGCCTCACCGGCGAGGAGACGTTCGACATCCCGTTCGACGCGCTCGCGCCGCGTTCGACGGTGGTCGTGAAGGCCCGTCGGCCGGATGGCACCACGAAGGAGATCACCTGCCTCGTGCGGATCGACACGCCCGTCGAGCTCGACCAGTTCAAGGCCGGCGGCATCCTGCCGTTCGTGCTGCGAAAACTGCTCGCAAGCTGACCGCGATCGCTGCGATCGTCGTCCGCGGCATGCCCTGCGCAGGCCGCAGTGTTTCGCAATCGACGCCGCGCGGCCGCCGGATGTCGCCGCGGCGTCCGTGTCCGGCTCGCCGAGTGGGCGGGGGGTGCTGGTTTGTGGTCGGGTCGGGCTGGTAGAGTGTCGGCTCACGGCGGCCCGCCGGACCCGGGCCCGATCACTCGCAGTATGCGGCTCTTCCACCAGGGAGCAGACGTGCACGAAGGAGGGAGTTTTCGTGGACACTTCGACGATGATCGATCCTTCCACCGCGGTGGCACGCCGCGACCCGCGGGCCCATTCCCGCAGCGCGATCACCCGGCTCGTGCTGGATGAGCTCTCCCGCGTCCGGCCCCGGGGCGTCCGGGGCCAACTCACGCCCGGCATGAGCCTCGTCGAGGCCGACGTCGACTCCATCGGTTTCCTGGATGCGGTGAACCGGATCGAGGGCCGCTACCAGATGCGGTTCCGGGAGGAGTGGCTCACCGGGGTCCGCACCTGCGGCGATCTGGTCGAGTGCATCGCGGAGCACATGTTCGACAGCGCCGACCGGACCACCGCCGACGCGGGCCGGCCCGCGT
>RFUD01000588.1 GCA_009923125.1 Planctomycetia bacterium | reverse complement strand
CTACGAGCAGTTCAGCGACACCTTGCCGGAGGAGTTCTTCCCGCGCGGGGCCAACTGGCTGATGCTGGGCCCGAGCGGCCCCCGTCGGCTGCGGCTGTCGATCGAGCACCTCGCCCAGTACCGCGGCGGCATCTGTTTCTGCGTCGACCTCGATCCGCGCTGGGTGATCAAGCTCATCCAGAAGGGCTGGATGGAGCACCTCGAGGCCTACAAGCAGCACTGCATCGACCAGGCGATCACGATCCTGGAGGCCGGCCACGACGTCCGCTGCATGTTCACGACCCCCAAGCTCCTCGAATCGCTGGCGCTGGCGCTCGAGAAGCGGGGCACGACGATCCGCAAGGCCGGCATCACCGGGATCTTCTCGGGCGGCACCGAGTTCACGCCGCAGTGGACCCGCTTCGCCGTCGAGGAACTGCTCGACGGCGCCTACATGACGCCCACCTACGGCAACACGCTGATGGGACTGGCCGCGTCGCGGCCGGTCGTGCCCGCCGACGGGTACACGATCGCCTACTACGCACCGCAGCCGCGGGCCGTGATCGAGGTCGTCGACTTCGACGACACGAACAGCGTCGTGCCCTACGGCGGCACGGGCCGCGTCCGCCTCACGACGCTCACGCAGGAGACGTTCATTCCCGGATTCCTGGAACGCGACGAGGGAGAACGCGAACTGCCCTACGCCAGATATCCGTGGGACGGCATCAGCGGCGTGCGTCCGTTCCGCGCCCTCGCCGCCACCACCACCGTCGGAGTCTACTGATGCACCTGCCCGCCTACCGCTTCGGCAAGCCCTACGAGTCCATCGAGCGCGAGACGCTCGTCCACTTCCTCACCGGCGAGCCGGTCGCCGAGGTGAGCCAGGTGGGGGGCGCGATCGTCGGCCGCGACCTCCCCAAGGCGGCCCAGTCCCGGGCGGCCCTGCTCGCCATCGACCCCGAGGAGATCGTCGAGCGGCTGCAGACCGCCGGCAATCTCTACGCGCACGGCACGCTGACCGTGGGCGACGAGCGGCAGTCGCCCGACGACTTCGTGCGGCAGCAGTCGGCGACGACCGGCCTGCCGGAGTCGCTCTGCCGGGCGAACATGCAGAAGAACATGTTCGTGCTCGCGAACATGGACCGCATGCTCGACGCCCTCTCGCGCGGCCTGCCTCCGGAGATCCTCTGGAAGGGCTACGGCCGGGAACACCGCGGCGTGGTGGTCAGCTACCAGGCGCAGTCGCCGGTGCTCGGACTCGTGCTGCCGAGCAACTCCCCGGGCGTGCACACGCTCTGGCTGCCGGTGATCGCGCTGGGCGTGGGCCTCGTGATGAAGCCCGGCAGCCAGGAGCCGTGGACTCCCTACCG
>RFUD01000587.1 GCA_009923125.1 Planctomycetia bacterium | reverse complement strand
GCTCGACGAAATCGCGAAACTGCGGCCGGGGTTGATCGCGGGGCTGACGGCTCCCGCAGACGGCGCCGCGGCCCGGCGCGCCGACTGGGAGGCCTTCGCGGCCCGATCCCGACAGCAGCGGCAGTTCGTCGCGGCCCTCGCCGCCAGCCGCGAGCCCACCACCTTCGACTTCCCGCCGATCGAGCCGCCCGCGGACGTCCGGCAGCGGCTCCCCGCGCGGCATCTCATGCTGTCGTTTCACTGGACGGCGGCGGGCCTCAACGGCGTGCTCGAATCGAATGCCCGCGTCGCGACGTGGCCGGTCAAACGCCCCGCGGCGTTGGCCAAGGAAATCCAGTCGCTCGCCCGGGAGGTCGGCATCGTCGATGCCGTCGCGCCGGTCTCGACGGCGCGGCTGGCGGAGAGCGAGTGGCCCGCGGCGGCGGAGCGGGTTGAACGGCTGCTGTTCGAAAATTCGAAGATCGAACTCGGAGCCGGCGTGGAGGAATTGGTGATCGTGCCGGACGGGCTTCTCTGGTATCTGCCGTTCGAACTGCTGCCGGTCGGCTCGGCCCGCGAGGCGGGGGCGGGCGCCGTCGCGGCCGGCCCGGGGGCGCCGCCCCGCCGCACGCTCCGCGAGGCTTGCAGGATCCGCTACGCACCGACCCGAGGACTTGCGCTGCGACGGTTCCGGCCTGGCGGGGCCGATGGGCTGCTCGGCATCCACGCCTCGCGGCTCCACCGCGGCGACCGCCCGGAAATCGGAGCGGCGGTCGTGACCCGGTTCGCAGAGGCCTTCGACCGGGTCGTCGCACTGGGGGCGGAGTCGAGCCCGGCCCTCGAGGCATCGCTCTGCGATCGGCTCGTGCTGTTCGACGAACTTGGCGGCGACGGCCCGATCGCCGGCCGGCCTCTCGCCGTGGGCGTCGCCGGCAAGCCGGTGCTCACGTTCGGCGAGTGGTCCGCCCCGCCACCCAAGCGGCCGCACGTCGTGGTCGTTGCCGGACTGCAGACCGACATGGCCGACGGGCTGGCCAAGCTGCCGGCCAGGCCCGGCGAAGACGTGTTTCTCGCCGCGACCGATCTGCTCTCGGCCGGCGCCCGCTCGGTCCTCCTCAGCCGGTGGCGTGTGGGGGGCGAGATGAGCGTCGATCTCGTCGAGGAGTTTCTCCGTGACCTCGCCGCAGGGGATGCCGAGGAGGGCGATGCGTCACCCGCGGAGTGCTGGCAGCGGGCCGTGGATGTCGTCGCTGCGGAGGAGCCCGACATCGCGCGCGAGCCCCGTTTGAAGCAGTCGGCCGACGCGGTCCTCGCCGACGGCACGCATCCCTTCCTGTGGGCCGGATATCTGCTGGTCGATAGCGGAGCCGG
>RFUD01000586.1 GCA_009923125.1 Planctomycetia bacterium | reverse complement strand
CCCACGGTGCCCGGCAGCGAGGGCCTGATCGCCAACGAGCAGGAGGCGGTGCGGATCGCCAAGGAGATCGGCTTCCCGGTGCTCCTGAAGGCCACGGCCGGCGGCGGCGGCAAGGGGATGCGGGTGGCGGCCAACGACCTGGCCCTGGCCAGTGCCTGGCAGCAGGCTTCGGCCGAGGCGCAGGCGGCGTTCGGCAATCCGGGCATCTACATCGAGAAATACATCGAGCGGCCGCGGCACGTGGAGATCCAGATCCTCGGCGACCAGCACGGCAACGTGTTCCACCTCTGGGAACGCGACTGCTCCACGCAGCGGCGGCACCAGAAGCTGATCGAGGAGAGCCCGTCGCCGCGCCTGCCCCAGGCCACGCGGGAGAAGATGGCCGCGGCGGCCGTGCGGCTCGCGAAAGCGGCCGGCTATTTCTCGGCCGGCACGGTCGAGTTCATCGTCGATCAGCAGGACAACTTCTACTTCATCGAGGTCAACGCCCGGATCCAGGTCGAGCATCCGGTGAGCGAGATGGTGACGGGGATCGACCTCGTGAAAGCCCAGATCCGGGTGGCCGCGGGCGAGAAACTCGACCTTCGGCAGGACGCGATCGTGCCCCGCGGCCATGCGATCGAGTGCCGGATCAACGCCGAGGATCCCGCGGCCAATTTCCGCCCCTGCCCCGGCCGCATCGAGCGGATCATCCCGCCCGGCGGGTTCGGCGTGCGCTGGGACTCCCACGCCACCACGGGCTATGTCGTGCCTCCGCACTACGACTCGCTCGTCGGCAAGCTCATCGTGCATCAGCCGACGCGCCGCGAGGCGATCGACACGATGACCCGGGCCTTGAGGGAATTGCGGATCGAGGGCATCAAGACGACCGTCCCGATCCACCTCGAGATCCTGCACAACACCGCGTTCCACGACGCGCAGATCGACACCACGTTCGTCGAGCGCGTGCTTCTCGCAAAGTGAGGTTCGTCGCATGGCCGAGTCGCTCTCCCGCCCACCACGGGCAGCCCACCAGTTCCGTCGGATCGCGATCCTGTTCGCCGGTGGCCCGGCCCCGGGCGCGAATGCCGTGATCTCCACCGCGGCGACCTCGTTCATGCGCGAGGGCACCGAGGTGCTGGGGATGAAGCATGGCTACTCCTCGCTCGCCGACTACTCGCCTGCGAAGCCGCTCGCCGAGGGCCGCGATTACATCAAGATCGCGCCCGAGTTCCTCAAGCGGACGCGGAGCGGCCAGGGAATCATGCTCGGCACGGCGCGGACCAACCCCGGCAAGCACGTCTCCCATCCCAGCCACTTCGACGACGCCGAGCGGGTCCAGCCGCTGAAGAACGTCTACGAGGGGCTGCG
>RFUD01000585.1 GCA_009923125.1 Planctomycetia bacterium | reverse complement strand
TGGTGGTACTTGCGGTGCACCGGGTCGTGCCGCATGTAGCGGAGCGTGTCGTTCATCCAGCCCATGTTCCATTTCAGGCTGAAGCCGAGGCCGCCGGTGTAGGTGGGCCGTGACACGCCCGGCCAGGCGGTCGATTCCTCCGCGATCGTGAGCACGCCGGGGAAGTGCTCGTGCACCTGGATGTTGAACTGCTTGAGAAACTCGATGGCCTCGAGGTTCTCCCGCCCGCCGAGGTGGTTGGGCTCCCATTCTCCCTCCTGGCGGCTGTAGTCGAGGTACAGCATCGACGCCACCGCATCGACCCGCAGACCGTCCACGTGGTAGCGGTCGAGCCAGAACAGGGCGCTGGAGATGAGGTAGTTGGCCACCTCGTGACGGCCGTAGTTGAAGATCAGGGTGCCCCAGTCCGGGTGCTCCCCCTTGCGCGGGTCGGCATGCTCGTAGAGCGCGGTCCCGTCGAACTGTCGCAGCCCGTGGCCGTCGCGCGGGAAGTGGGCCGGCACCCAGTCGATGATCACCCCCACGCCCGCACGGTGGAAGGCATCGATGAGGGACATCAGGTCGTGGGGCGTGCCGAACCGACTCGTGGCGGCGAACAGGCCGATCGTCTGGTAGCCCCAGCTGGCCGACAGCGGGTGCTCCGTCGGGGGCAGGAACTCGACGTGCGTGAATCCCATCTCGACGCAGTACGGCACGAGCTCGCGCTCGAGATCGGCGTAGGTCAGCCAGCGCTGCGGGGCGTCGCCGGGCCGGCGCCAGCTGCCCAGGTGGACCTCGTAGACGTTGACCGGTGAGGAGGGGGACTGGCGGGCGGCGCGGCCGGTCATCCATGCGTCGTCCTGCCACCGGTAGGCGGCCAGATCGATCACGCGGGAAGCGGTCCGGGGAGGAACCTCCGCGCCGAAGCCGTAGGGATCGGCGCGGTCGGTGAACGTGCCGTGTGCGTGGACGCGATACTTGTAGTGATCGCCCGCCTTGGCGTCCGGCACGAACAGCTCCCAGATGCCGGAGGGGATCCGCTTGTGCATCTGGTGGATGCGGCCGTCCCAGCCGTTGAAGTCGCCGACCACGCTCACGCTCTCGGCGTTGGGGGCCCACACCGCGAAATTCACGCCCGCCACGCCGTCGGCCACCCGCAGCTGCGCGCCGAGTTTGTCGTAGCTCTTCCAGTGGCGGCCCTCGCCCAGGAGATGGAGGTCGAAGTCGGTCAGCATGGGAGAAAATGCATAGGGGTCGTGATGTTCCCGGCGCGCGCCGTCACGCTCCACGCGGATCGTGTAATGAGAGGGGCCGCCGCGACCGGGAGCCGCGAGGACGGCCTCGAAAATGCCGGCGCGGTGCGTGCGGCGCA
>RFUD01000584.1 GCA_009923125.1 Planctomycetia bacterium | reverse complement strand
TGTCACCGCGGGCCCGCGACGCTTTTTCGCCCCTGCGGTCGCCGTCGCTCAGCGGCGGGCCGACGTGAGACGCACGGCCGGTGTGGCCGGCCTGGTGGCGACGACGGTCTCCTGCGACGAGGTCGTGGAGGCGCAGCAGGCCGACGGCAGGATCACCGTCTCCTGCACGACGGCGTAGCTCACCGGCGCGCAGCAGGTCGCCACGGGCGGGCAGCAGGCCGGCGCGCAGACCGTCTCGCACACGGGACGGGAGCACGGCTCGTAGCAGCACGGGGTGGAGCAGCACCGGCGATGGCGGCAATGCGCCGCCTCGGCATCCCAGCCGGCGGCCACCACCGTCAGGCAGACGAACGCGCCGCAGAGACGGATCAAGGTCTTTCGGGTCATGTGGATCATGTCGATCATGTGGACCATGGGTTCAAACCCTCACGTGAGTCCCCCGGGGGATGCGTACGGTCCGATCCTGACGCAGGCCGGACCGCCGGGGCCGGCAACGGTAGGGAGGGCGGCCCGCGTGCGGCAAAGAATCGACCACGCCCGCGTCGCGGCCGTGAAACGCCCGGTTTCGCGGCCGGACACTTCGCTCGAACGTCAACCTGGTGACAGACGGAGCGCCGGCGCTGCCCGTGAGGTCACTTCCGCACGAGGACGTGCGAACCGGGGCCGAGGATGTCGACGATCTCGTCGAGGTCGCCGGCGGCCACGACGAGACTCGTGCTCGGGGCGCGGTCGGCGATCACACTCGGGTCTTCCACCGCCTCGATCGACAGCCCGTCGCCGAGCACGATCGCCGCGCCGCCCGCCGCGAGGTAGGACACCTGGGCGGCGGGAGCCGCGGGGCCGGAAGGGGAGGACTGTCCGGCCCGCCGGATGTCCACGACCGCGAGCGACGCCCCCACCCGCTCCTGCACCTGGCGGCCGATGACGACGGGAAAGCTGCCGGCGTAGTTGCCCCCGACCTGCAGGCTGAGCCTGCCGCGCGAGACGCTGACGACGGCGTCGAACGGGCCGCGGAGAACCTTGATCGGCTCTCCGGGGACGAGCTTTGCGGGATCATCGACGCCGTTGATCTTGGCGAGCAACTGCCATGGCACGCCCAGCGGCGCGGCGATCGACTGCAGCGTCTCGCCCGCCGCCACCACGTGTGGGGGCAGGAGCAGGTCCTGCTGCGAATAGATCACGGTGCCGGCGAGCTGGCTGAGCAGGTCCTCGAGCCGTTGACTCTCCTCCAGTCCGAGGGACGTGTCGTCGTACCACACCGAGAGCACCGCCAAGGCCTCGGCGTACCGGCCCGACGCCAGTTTGTCGTGGGCCTCCGCCCAGTCGGAGGCGAAGGCCGCCGCAGCCGCCG
>RFUD01000583.1 GCA_009923125.1 Planctomycetia bacterium | reverse complement strand
TCTGCATGGCCGCTGAAAAACTTCTCGTCCTCGGTAGCAATTCGTTCTCCGGAGCGACGTTCGTCGCCTCCGCGCTTGCAGCGGGCGCGGAGGTCGTGGGCATCAGCCGGTCGCCGGAACCCGACGAGGCACTGCTGCCCTACAGGCGGGTGCCGCACGACCGGTTTACGTTTCACGCCCTCGACTTCAACCGCGACCTCGACCGGATCGAGGCGGTGATCCGCGAGTTCGCCCCGCAATACATCGTGAATTTCGCCGCCCAGAGCATGGTGGCCCAGAGCTGGGACAACCCCGACCACTGGTACCAGACGAACGTCGTCTCCACAGCCCGGCTCGTGGATCGCCTCAAGAGGCTCGACTCGCTGAAAAAGTTCGTGCAGATCTCGACGCCTGAGGTCTACGGCTCCACGAGCGGACTCGTGCCGGAGACGGCCCCGTTCAACCCAAGCACGCCCTACGCCGTGTCGAAGGCTGCCTGTGACATGAACCTGCTGGCCTACCGCAAGGCCTTCAACTTTCCGGTGGCCTTCACGCGGGCAGCAAACGTCTGCGGCCCGGGGCAGCCGCTCTACCGCATCATGCCGCGGACGGTGTTCTGCATCCTCACGGGCCAGAAGCTGCGGCTCGAGGGGGGCGGCACCAGCGTGCGGTCGTTCATCCACATGCGAGACGTGGCCGAGGGCACGCTCGAGGTGGCCCGTCGCGGCACGCCCGGCGATGTTTACCATCTGGCGACCGACACGAACCAGACGATCCGCGAGGTGGTCGAGGAGATCTGCCGGCAGATGGGAGCCCGGTTCGAGGACAGCGTCGAGACCACGCCGCCGCGGCTCGCCCAAGACCCCGCCTATCTGCTCGACTGCACGAAGGCGAAAACGGAGTTCGGCTGGCGGCCAAAACTCACCGTTGCCGACGTGATCGGCGAGACGATCGACTGGATGAGGAAGAATCTCGACCGGCTCAAGAAGATCCCGACCGACTACGTCCACAAGCCATGACGAAGACGCCCGACCTCGCCGCGATCGCCGCCCGAATCCGCGCCCGCGTCGTGGAGATGTCGCACGTTGCCGAGACACCACACCTCGGCTCGTCGCTCTCGTGCGTCGACATGCTCGTGGCGGCCTACTGGACGGCATTGCGGGTCGACCCGAACAATCCGCTCGACCCCGATCGCGACCGGTTCATCCTCTCGAAAGGCCACGCAGCCACGGCCCTTTACGCCACACTCGCCGAACGCGGCTTCTTCGATCCAAAGCTCCTCGACACCTACAACGAGGACGGCGCCGCCCTGCCGGAGCACCCGGGCCTCCAGTGCGTGCCAGGCGTAGAGGCCGCCACCGGTTCGCTCGGCCACGGCCTGCCGA
>RFUD01000582.1 GCA_009923125.1 Planctomycetia bacterium | reverse complement strand
CGCCATGTGCTCGGCAGACGAGCGTTGGGTGAGCGTCATCGGATGCGTCAGCCGGACAGCAAGCCCTTGTCGAAGGCCTGCTTGATCAAGTGTCCGATCCCGTGCTCGGTGACCTTGTCGTGGTCTTCGCGATACTTGAGCACGGTGCCGAGCGTGGCCGCCGCCCTGGATGTCGGTGGGCTTCACCAGCGGGTCGGCGTCGGGCACGATCAGCCGCAGGCCGGTCGTGTAGATGTCGCCGTCCGGAGCCCCCTCCCGGGGAAACATCTCCCGGATCGTCGCCGCGTCGGCGGTATGCATCGCGAGCAGCAGGCGCACCGTCTGGATGCCCATCTCGAACGGGTTTTGCACCACCATCGCGTCGATCTGGCCGGCGGCCATCCGCTCGATCGCCACGGCCTGGGCGTCGAACGTGACCGTCGTGATCCGCTCGCGGGCCTTCCGCTCCTCGACCACCTCCGCGATCGCCGGCGCGTTGTAGGCCCAGATGCCGACGAGGGCCACGAGATCGGGATGATTCACCAGCGCCGTCCGCACGTTGTCGCGGGCGCGGGCCAGATCCATCTCGTCGCTCATCCGATCCGATTCCTTGAACGCGTCACCGATCGCCTCCCGAAAGCCGTTCATGCGGGCCCGCGCGTTGTCGTTGTCGGTGAACCCGGCGAATTGGACGTAGCCGCCGGACGTTTTGCCGCGGGCCGCGAGGATCGCCTTCGCGGCCGCCCCGAGCAGTCGGCCGCCGACGATGTTGTCGGTGCCGATGTAATAGGGGCGGGCGTCGCGGAACATCCCGCGGTTCACGTCGCCGTCGACCGTGATCACCTTCACGCCCCTGGCGGCGAGGTTCTTCATCTCGTCGACGATCGCGGCGTTCTCGGCCTGGATCACCGAGATGGCGACACCGGCGACGTCCACCTGACTCGCCAACTGCCGCAGTTTCTCGATCTGGCCCTGGGCGGTGCCGTTGCCTTTTTCCATCACCGCCCGCAGCCCCTTCGCGGCGAGGTCGGAACGCTTCGCCCCCTCCACGAGACCGGCGTTGCACGCATCCCAGAAGGGGTCGTCGCCGTTGGTGATGAACACGAATCGCCGCGGCGTCTGTGGCGTGGCGGTCGGGGCGACGGAGATCGGCTCAGCCTGCCTGCCGCAGCCGCAGGCCAGCCCCAGCACGCAGGCCGTCAGCAGGGCTGTTCGCGCGATGTTCATCGATCGGGCTCCGGGTGCGTGGTGCCTTGGCATCATCGCCAAGCGGCCTCATCGGTTCAGTATCGTAGTCCATTTTTTCGGACGTGCACCAGAGGCTGCACGTCCCACTCGGCGCCCGCGGCCGTGACGCCCGCGAGGACGATCACGTGGTCGGACGGC
>RFUD01000581.1 GCA_009923125.1 Planctomycetia bacterium | reverse complement strand
CGATCGAGATCGAGTACGACCCGGCCGTCGTGCCGTTCGAGAAACTGCTCGAGGTGTTCTTCGCGACGCACGACCCCACCACGCTCAACCGGCAGGGGGCCGACGTGGGCACGCAGTACCGCTCGGGCGTCTTCTACCACGATGCCGAACAGAAGCGGATCGCCGAGGAGGTGATCGCGAAATTGAACGCGGCCCGCGTGTTCCCGGGCAGGATCGTGACGGAGGTCACGCCGGCGGGCACGTTTTACGCCGCCGAGGACTACCATCAGGATTACTTTGCGAACAACCCCTTCCAGCCCTACTGTCAGGCGGTGGCCGCCCCGAAGGTGGAGAAGGTCCGCAAGGTGTTCAAGGACCTCGTCAAGTGAGGGGAAACAGGCCGCGGCGCCCGCCGGGGCATCCTCGCGGCATGTTCGCGGCGCCATCCCGCCGATTGCTCCCCGCCCTGGCGGCCCTGGTGACAGCCGCAGGTTCGTTTCTCGGGCCGCCGCGGCTTCTCTCTGCGGCCGGCGCGGAAAAGCCCGGGCTGACGATCCGCAGGTTTCTGTCTGATCCACCCATCTGCCGCGCGGGCCGGCCCGTCGGCCTCACGGCGACGGTCGTCAACGACGGCCCGGCCGACGCCGACGTGACGGCCACGCTCACGCTGCCGCCGGGCGTGCGGCTGCTCGCCCCCGAGTCGCCTGCGACAGTCCGCATGTCCATCACCGACGGCGAACATCGGCTGCGATTCACCATCGAAGCCGCTGCGGGAGGCCCGGCGGAGATCGTGCTCGACCTCGCGGCCGCGGACGGCCCTGCCGTGCGGCAGCCGCTCACGATCGATTTTCTACCGCCGGTTGCCGCGCGGAAACTCGATGCCGTCCCTGCGGCCGAGCCCGTGGAGACCGACATGCTCGTGGGCGCGATCCAGTGCCCGATCTGGGAGGCCGATCGAGTCGACCTCTGGCGAGGCGTGTTGCGGCATCCCGAGCGGATGCCCGCCCTCGGTCTTTACGCGCAGGAAAATCCGCAGGTGGCCGACTGGGAGGCCAAGTGGGCCGTCGAGCACGGGATCTCGTTCTTCGTCTACTGCTGGTATCGCGACGGCGAGGGGGGGCCGGTGAAGACGCGGTTCGGCCGCGGCCTCCACGAGGGCTTCATGAAGTCGCATTCGGTTGGAAAACTGAAGTTCGCGATCCTCTGGGAGAACCAGTCCGCAGGGATCGGGGGCGTGGCCGACGAGCGGGATCTGTTCGACAACGTGATGCCGTATTGGATCGAGAACTACTTCAAGCATCCCGGCTATCTGCAGGTCGACGGCAAGCCCGTACTCTTCATCTACCAGACCGAAAGCTTCATCGAGGATCTCGGCGGGCCCGAGCCGGCCGCCCGGGCGA
>RFUD01000059.1 GCA_009923125.1 Planctomycetia bacterium | reverse complement strand
GGCGCTGGCCGCCGAGGCGGCGGTGAAGAGCGCCCAGCGGGCGCTTGCCGGCTTCGTCGGCCCACGCGACGTGTTCCGCAATCCGCTGGCCCTGTACCGGCTCAACGAGCCCTGCCCCGCCGGCGAGAGTCCGTTCGACCTCGAACTCGGCGTGAGCGGCGACGCCTTCGCGATCCACGCGATGCACTTCAAGCTCGGGCTCTACGAGCATCAGTCGGCGGGGGCCCTGCAGGCGCTCGTGGACCTGTTCGCCGCGCACCCCGAGATCGCCCACGACCTCGACGGTCTCCGCCGGATGCGGGTGGCCATTTACGAACCGGCCTATTCCATCATCGCCGACCCCGCCAAGCGCACGCCCACGACACGGCAGTCGGCCGACCACTCGCTCCCCTACATCCTCGCGAAGACGCTCCTCAAGGCGCGGGCGGCGCACGCCCATGGCGGGCCGCTCGGCTGGGAGTCGCTCATGCTCCTGCCCGACGACTACTCCGACGCCGCGATCGGCGATCCGGCGATCGCCCGGCTGATCGAGCGGATGGAGATCGTGCACGGTGGCCGCGACTACGACGTGCGCTATCCGGAGGGCATCCCCACCAGCGTGACCGTGGAGCATGCCGCGCTCGGTACGCTGGGCGGCGGGCTGGTGACGTTCCCGCTGGGCCATGCCCGGTCGGACGCCACCCGCACGGCGGCGGTCGTCGATCTCAAGTTCGACCGACTCGTGGCCGACGCGGTGGACGACCCGGAGGCCCTGCGCCGGCGGATGCGGCTGGCGGGCAGGCCGGCCGCCGAGGTGGCCGATCTCTACGCATTCCCGATCCGATGCATCACGACCTGAGCGGCGTGATCGCCATCGACAAGCCGGGAGGTGTCACGTCGCGCCGCGTCGTGGACGGCGTCGCGCGGGCGTTGGCGACGAGGGCGGTGGGCCACGCGGGCACGCTCGACCCCCTGGCCACCGGCGTGGTCGTGGTGTGTGTCGGGCATGCCACGAAGCTCGTCGATTTCGTGCACGGGCTGCGGAAGCACTATACGGCCATGTTCCTGCTCGGCCGTTCGAGCCCGTCGGACGACCTCGAGACCCCTGTGACCGAGGAGCGGGCCCCGCTGCGGCCCACGCGCGACGAGATCGAGAACGCGCTCCGGGCGCTGCGCGGCGACATCCTCCAGCGGCCCTGCGACTACTCGGCCGTGCACGTCCAGGGCAGGCGGGCCTACAAGCTCGCGCGGCAGGGTCGCGACCTCGTGCTGGCGGCGAAGCCGGTGCGGATCGACCGGCTGGAGATCACGTCCTACGCGTGGCCGCGACTCGGCGTGGCGATCGAATGCTCGTCGGGCACGTTCGTGCGGGCGATCGGCCGCGACCTCGCGGCGGCGCTCGGGACGGCCGCGGTCATGGAGTCGCTCCAGCGGACCGCCGTGGGGCCGTTTGTCGCCCCGTCCGCCCTGCCACTCGCCGGCGTCACTCCCGCGGCGACCCGGGCGGCGCTCCTGCCCCCGCTGGCGGCGGTCGGCCACCTGCCGCGGGCCGACCTGGTGGGCGAGCGGCTCGACCATGCGGTCCGCGGCGGGCTTCTCGATTGCGATCTGCCGGACGCCGCCGTCGCCGCATGCGATGACACCGGCGAACTCGTCGGCATCCTGCGGCGGCACGAGTCGGGCAGGTATCGGTTACGGCCCAACTTCCGGGGGCTGGGCTGACGGCGTGAGAGCCCGGGCGGGTCGGCCGGAACCCGGCGGTGCACGGCCGGGCCCGGCTATAGTAATGCCCTCCGCGATCCCGTCGCTCCGATGTCCCGAGGACTCCCTCCATGATCTGCCCGCCGGCCTTCCCGCGTTGCCTCCCGTCCATGTGGCTCGGTGTCGTTCTCGCGGCCGGCCTGGCGGATCGGCCGGTCGCCGCCGCCACACCGCTCGCTCTCGAGCCGCATGACCACGTGGTGATCGTCGGCAATACGCTCGCCGAGCGGATGCAGTATTTCGGCCACTTCGAGACGCTGCTCCACGCGCGGCATCCGCAGCACGAACTCTACGTGCGCGACCTCGGCTGGTCGGGCGATGAGCTCACGCTCCGGCTCAGGTCACAGGGATTCCACGACCACGGGAGCAATCTCGTGGATCACAAGCCCGACGTGCTGATCGCGATGTTCGGGTTCAACGAGTCGTTCGCCGGGCCGGCGGGGGTCGCGAAGTTCGAGAAGGACCTGGCGGCGTTCGTGAGGGATCCGCACGCGATCGACCGCTACGCCTCGCCCGGCGGCGCCTGGGACCGGGCGGCGGAGGCGAAGGAGGCCGCGGCGAGCGCCGGGCCGATCCGTCGGATCGTGCTCGTCTCGCCGATCGCCCATGAGAATCTGAGGCGGCCCGGCCTGCCCGACGGCTCCGACAACAACCGCAACATCGCCCTCTACACGGAGGCCATGCGGAAGGTGGCCGCCGCGGAGGGCGTGGCGTTCGTCGATCTGTTCACCGCCTCGCGCGACGCGATGGCGAAGTCGGCTCGGCCGTGGACGATCAACGGCATCCACCTCAACGAGCACGGCGATCGCGAGGTCGCCGGGATTCTCGACAACGCGCTGTTCGGGCCGCCGGCGGCCACGCCGACGGCCGATCTGGCGACGCTCCGGGCCGCCGTGAACGAGAAGAATCTGCAGTTCTTCTACGACCACCGTGGCGTCAACGGATGCTACATCTACGGCGGCCGCAAGAATCCCTACGGCACCGTGAATTTTCCCGCGGAGTTCCAGAAGCTCCGGGCGATGACCGCCGTCCGCGACCGGCGGATCTGGCACATCGCGGAAGGGAAGCCTGTGCCCGACGCGATCGACGACTCCGGCACCGGGGAGATTCCGCCCGTCGCCTCCAACGTGAAGCCCGACGCGCTCGCCCCGACCACGACCCCCGCGGAGTCGCTCGCGCTGATGGAGGTCGAGGACGGCTACGAGGTCAACCTGTTCGCCTCGGAGGTCGAGTTTCCGAATCTCGCGAACCCGGTGCAGCTCACGTTCGACGCGCGTGGCCGGATGTGGGTCGCCACGATGCCCGGCTATCCGCAGTATTTCCCCGGCCGGCCCGTGGACGACAAGATCCTGATCTACGAAGACACCGACGGCGACGGCAGGGCCGACCGGGAGACCGTGTTCGCGGATGGTCTGCACCTCCCCACCGGCCTGGAGATCGCCGACGGCGGCTGCTACGTGGCCCAGGAGCCGAACCTCGTGTTCCTCAAGGACACCGACGGCGACGACCGGGCGGACGTCCGGGAGATCGTGCTCGACGGCTTCGACTCCGCCGACTCCCACCACGCGATCGGGGCCTTCGTCAGCGATCCGGGCGGCGGGCTGCTGATGATGGAGGGCACGTTCCACCAGACCGCGGTGGAGACGATCCGGGGGCCGAAGCGATGCTCGAATGCCGGCATCTTCCGCTACGACCGCAACCGTGAGCAGTTCGACGTGTTCGTGTCGTACGGCTTCGCAAACCCCTGGGGGCAGACCTTCGACCGATGGGGGCAGTACTTCGTGGCCGACGCGTCGGGCGGGGCGAACTATTTCGGCACCGCCTTCTCCGGAGACGTCGATTACCCGCAGAAGCACGGCAGCCTGAAGCAGTTCCTGCAGAAGCAGTGGCGGCCCACGTCGGGTTGCGAGTTCGTTTCCAGCCGCCAGTTCCCCGACGACGCGCAGGGCAACTACCTGCTCAACAACTGCATCGGGTTCCAGGGCGTCCTGCAATACAAGATGCGGGAGGACGGCTCCGGCTTCGCGGCCGATCCCGTCGATCCCCTGCTCAAGTCGAACGACCGGAACTTCCGGCCGGTGGATCTGGAGTTCGGGCCCGATGGCTGCCTGTTCCTCGTCGATTGGTACAACCCGCTCGTCGGCCACATGCAGCATTCGCTCCGCGATCCCCACCGGGATCATGCCCACGGGCGCATCTGGCGGGTGAAGGCGAAGGACAGGCCGCTCGTCACGCCGACGACGATCGCCGGCGAGCCGACGGCGAGTCTCCTCGACGCGTTGAAGGTATACGAGGATCGCACGCGGTACCGTGTGCGGGCCGAACTGCGGGCGCGGCCCGCCGCCGAGGTCATGCCCGCCCTCGAGACGTGGATCGCCGCGCTCGATCCGCAGGATCCCGAGTGCCAGCACCACCTCGTCGAGGCGCTCTGGATCTGCCAGTCGCACGACGTGGTGAACGAGGCGTTGCTCGACCGCCTGCTCGGGTCGCCGGAGCCGCGGGCCCGCGCGGCCGCCGTGCGCGTGCTGTCGTTCTGGCGCGACCGGGTGGCCGACGTGTATGCCCGGCTGCGCAAGGCCGTGGCGGACGAGCATCCGCGGGTGCGGCTGGAGGCGGTGCGCGGGCTGAGCTTCTTCCGCGACCAGGAGGCGCTCAACATCGCCATCGAGTCGCTCGTGATGCCGCAGGACGACTACCTGTCGTATGTGTTCAACGAAACGATCAAGACGCTGTCGCGGCGGGTGCCGGCCACGGTGGCCGGAGGGGCGTCGGGCTCGGCGCGGCCGCTCGTGACGCTGTTGGAGAGCGGACGGCTGCCGGGCAACCGGGTCGGTGATGCGGTCGGCATGCTGCTCGAGCGCGGCGGTCCGGACGAACTGGCCTGGCTGTTCGCTGAATTTCTCGAGCCGAAGAAGCTCCCCGCCGGACAGCGGGCCGCGATCGGCGCGGGACTCGTGCAGGCCGCCGTCGAGCGGGGCATCAAGCCGGCGGGAGATCTGGCGGCGCTGCGGCCGCTCCTCGAGGGGGCGGATCGCGGCCTGCAGATCCCGGCGATCAGGCTCGCCGCGGCCTGGCGTGACACGGGGCTGATCGCTCCGTTGCAAAACCTCGCGGCCGGCGAACGTGCGGGGGGCGAGCAGCAGCGACAGGCGGTGACCGCGCTGGCCGCCATCGGCACCCCCGAGGCCCGGGCCACGATCGAATCGTTGTGTGAGCCGGGACGGCCGGAGCCGGTGCGGTTGTTCGCGATCGCGGCGCTGGCGAGGATCGACACCGGCGCCGCCGCAACACGGGCCACCGAGGTGCTCGCCCGCGTCAACCCGGACACACTGCCGAGGGACCTGCTCGACGCGGTGCTCGACCGCCGCGACGGCCCGGCCCGGATGGCCGCGGCGATCGCGGCCCGGCCGCCGTCGGCCGACGTCGCCAAGATGTTCCTGCGGCACATGTACGCGACCGGCCGCACGGAACCGGCCGTCGCCGACGCCCTCACCAAGGCGGCGGGCATTTCCGCCGCGGCCGCCCCGCCCTCGCAGGAGGAGATCGTGCGGCTCGCCGGGGAGGTGATGGCCAAGGGCGACCCGGCGCGCGGTGAGGCGATATTCCGCCGCTCCGAGATCGCCTGCATGAAGTGCCACGCGGTCGCCAAGGCCGGCGGCAACATCGGGCCGGAGCTCTCCGCCGTGGGCACGATTTCGCCGCCCGAGTACGTCGTCGCCTCGATTCTCAACCCCGACGCGTCGATCAAGGAGGCCTACGTGACCCGCAACGTGATCACCGATTCCGGCGAGGTGCACACCGGCATCCTCGTCGATCGCGATGAACTGCGGGTGCGGCTGCGCGACGCGACGGGGAAGGTGGTCACGATTCCGACGGCGGACATCGAGGAGGAGGTCGAGGGCAAGTCGCTGATGCCCAAGGGGCTGACGACGTTCCTCACGGACCAGGAGTTCCTGGATCTCGCCCGCTTCGTGTCGGAACTCGGCAAGCCCGGCCCCTACGCGATCCGCTCGACGCCGACGATCCAACGGTGGAAGGTGCTCGAAAATCCGCCCGCGGAGCTCACGCGTGCGGCGGCCGACGCTGTCCCGACCGACGAGGCGTTCCAGTCGCTCGTCCTCAAGAAGTCGGGCCTCCGCTGGCAATCCGCCTACGGCAAGACGGCCGGCGGCCTGCCCCTCGACGAGCTCGTCGCGGCGGGCGGCCCGGGCGTGCGGGTCGTGTGGCTGCAGGGGGAGATCAGTCTCGACGCCCCAGGTCCCGTGGACCTGCGACTCACCGTTCCCGCGGGAACGGCGGCGTGGATCGGCGGCACGCGGATCGACCTCTCGGAGACCGACGCGGTGCCTCTCGCGCAAGGGGGCAACAAGCTGACGCTGCGCGTGCCGGCGACATCCGGCGGGGGCCAGGAGGTGCGGGTCGAGGTGCGCAAGACGAACGGCTCACCGCGCCGGGTGGATGTGGCCGGTGGCGCCTGACGCCGGGCGGGTCGCCTCGCCGCCTCGGTCGATGGCCCTTTCGATCCGTCCCACGATGTCGGGCGGCGCGGTGGCCACGTCGATCGTCAGGGCGTGTTCGTCCAACGCCGGTGGCTCGAGCGCGGCCAGTTGGCTGTCGAGCAGCGCGGGCGGCATGAAATGCCCCTGCCGGGCCGCGAGCCTCGCCGCCAAGAGGTCGCGGTCGCCGGCCAGGTGCACGAGCATGACCCCAGGCCGCGCGATCCCCAGTCGGTCCCGGTAACGACGGGCGAGGGCCGAGCAGGCGACGACCGCCCCGCTGCCCTCTTTCAGCCGTGCGGTGATGGCGGCCGCCAGTCGGTCGAGCCATGGCCAGCGGTCGGCGTCGGTGAGCGGTATGCCCGACCGCATCTTTTCGACGTTCGCCGGCGGATGAAAATCGTCGCCGTCGAGGAGATCGCATCCCAGGCGGGCGGCCAGCAGCCGTCCGATCTCCGTCTTGCCGCAGCCGCACACACCCATCAGAACGACGACCGGTTTCATCGCAGCCCCCTCCTCCGCCCTGTCCAGCCCTGTCCACCTTGTCCGCTCCATGCCGGTACGGTCATGCTGGTGTCCATGAAGATCACGAAGCTCACCACGTTCATCGTGCCGCCGCGGTGGTGTTTCCTCAAGGTGGAGACCGACGTCGGGATCGCCGGCTGGGGCGAGCCGGTCGTCGAGGGCCGGGCCCACACGGTGGCCGCCGCCGTGGACGAACTGGCAGATTACCTCGTGGGCAAGGACCCGACGCGGATCGAGGACCACTGGACCGTGCTCTACCGCGGTGGCTTCTACCGCGGTGGGGCGATCCACATGAGCGCGCTGGCGGGGATCGACCAGGCTCTCTGGGACATCAAGGGAAAGGCCCTCGGCGTGCCGGTGCACGAACTGCTCGGCGGCCGGGTGCGGGACCGGATTCGGGTCTATTCGTGGGTGGGAGGCGACCGCCCCTCCGAGACGGCGGCGCAGGCCCGGGAGCGGGCCGCCCGTGGGTTCACGGCGATCAAGATGAATGCCTGCGAGGAGCTGCAGTATGTGGACACCGCCGACAAGGTTGACCGCGTGATCGCCAACGTGGCGGCGATCCGCGAGGCGTTGGGGCCGCACTTCGGGATCGGCGTCGATTTTCACGGTCGCGTGCACCGGCCGATGGCCAAGGTGCTCGTGCGGGAGCTCGAGCCGTTCCGCCTGATGTTCATCGAGGAGCCGGTGTTGAGCGAGCATGCCGAGGCGCTCGCGGAGATCGCGCCGCTCACCAGCGCGCCGATCGCCCTCGGTGAGCGGCTGTGCTCACGCTGGGATTTCAAGCCGATCCTCGAGGCCGGACACGTGGACATCATCCAGCCCGACCCGTCGCACGCCGGCGGCATCACGGAGACGCGGAAGATCGCGGCCCAGGCCGAGGCCTATGACGTGGCGGTCGCGTTCCACTGCCCGCTGGGGCCGATCGCGCTCGCGGCCAACCTGCAGCTCGACGCGGTGTGCTACAACGCATTCATCCAGGAGCAGAGCCTCGGCATCCACTACAATCAGGGAAACGACCTGCTCGACTACGTGACCGACCCCGGTGTGTTTGCCTATGCCGACGGATTCGTCACCATCCCCGACGGCCCCGGGCTCGGGATCGAGGTGAACGAAGCCTACGTGCGCGAGCGGGCGGCCGTCGGCCACCGCTGGCGAAACCCGGTGTGGCGGCATGCCGACGGCAGTTTCGCCGAGTGGTAGACGGATGCCCGCCACCGGAATCGCGGAGGACAAGCCATCATGATTCGCCGAATGCTGCCGGAATCGATCGCCGTCATCTCCCTGGCCGCATCGCTCGCGGCGACGGTTTCGGCCTGGGCGGAGGACTGGCCGCAGTGGCGCGGTCCCCGCAACGACGGCATTTCCGTTGAACAGGGCCTCCCGGAAGGCTGGTCGAAGACGAAGCACGTCGCCTGGCGGACACCGCTGCCGGGCCGGGCCGGGGCGACGCCCTGCGTGTGGGGCGATCGAATTTTCCTCACGAGCAACGAGGGCAACGATCTTGTGCTCCTGTGCGCGAGCACCCGCGACGGCACGATCCTCTGGAAGCAGAAGGTCTGCGGTGGCAACAAGGATGCCCGCGCGGGCGAAGGCAACTCGGCGTCGCCCTCCCCCTGCACCGACGGCGAGCACGTGTGGGTGTTCTTCGGCACCGGCGTCTTGGCGTGCTACACGGTGGACGGTGTCGAGGTCTGGAAGACCGACGTCAACGATCGCTTCGGCAGGATCGACATCCAGTTCGGGATGACGAGCACGCCCGTCCTCGACGGCGACGCCCTCTACCTGCAGCTGATTCACGGGGCGATGAAGCTGGGCGACGACACGCGCACCGGCAAGGTGATCCGGCTCGACAAACGGACGGGCAAGACCGTGTGGGAAGTCGATCGGGCGACGAACGCCCAGTTCGAGTGCAAGCACTCCTACGCGTCGCCCTTTCTCTACCGGCACGACGGCCGTGAGTTTCTCGTGGTGCACGGGGCCGACTGCATCACCGGCCATGCCCTCGCCGACGGCCGGGAGCTCTGGCGGTTCGGTGGGCTCAACGGCCCCACCGACGTGAATCCCAAGCCCCACGACCAGACGTTTCGGTTCGTGGCGTCGCCCGCCTGCGGCCCCGGCGTGATCATCGTGCCCACCTGCAAGGGCGGCCCCACGATCGCGCTCACGGTCACCGACGACCTCGCCGGTGACTGCACGGGGAACAAGGCCGTGGTGAAGTGGATCAATCCGCTCTGCTGGCCGGCGGCAGGCTGTATTACGGCTCGAACGACGGCTGGGTGACGATCGTGAAGGCAGGTCGCACGTTCGAGCAGCTCGACAGCATCGACTTCGGTGGCGAAGCGATCACCGCGTCACTGGTCGCATCGGACGGCACGCTGTACGTGCGGTCGTACGACGCCCTGTACGCGGTCCGGGCCCGGTGACCGGCCTCAACCGCTTGCCGGCCGTGGCAGGCCGATCGGTGCGTCAGTGGATGTGGCTTGCCCATCGTTGATGCGGTACACCATCGGTTCCGGCCGCCACAGCGACCGGCACGCCCGCCCCCCGAAGCCCGACACCTGCCAAATACTGTACTCCCGTATACTCTCTCAGGCATTCCGCCCTGTGTGGCCGTACGATACTGTGTCGGGCGGCTGCTGCTGCCAGTGTTTCGGTTTTCCTGTCGCTGACCTCTGCTGGTTCCCTGAGCCTGTTCGAGAACGCCCGATGGCCACGCTTCCCGCCGACATCGTCGCCGCCGCGCGGCATCGGCTCACCGTGGCCGATTTCCGGCGAATGGGAGAGGCCGGGATTCTCGGGCCGGACGACAGGGTCGAACTGATCGCTGGAGAGATCATCG
>RFUD01000580.1 GCA_009923125.1 Planctomycetia bacterium | reverse complement strand
GTCGTGGCGTCACTGCCGCCCTGGGGCCCCTGATAGCCGACCTGACCGTTCTTGCCGGTCATGGACGTGAAGTAGCGGATCATGCGGTCGATCGTCTCGTCCGGCACCTCGATGCCGGCATTCCGCGCCCCCAGCAGGCCCATGGCGATCGCGCCGCTGACCGACGTGTCGTGGTCGCGGGCATCGGGGGAATACCGCCAGGCCCCCTGGGGGTTCTTGCCGGCGGAGACGACCGCGAGCTTCACCGCCGCCTCCAGCGACTCGCCGATCGTGCGGCCCTTGCCGTCGCCTCCGTCGTCCGCCCAGAGCGTGCGGTCGTCGACGACCCCGTAGGCTTCGGCGATCGCCAGCATGGCGAAGCCGTGGTGGTACATGCTCGCATGGCCCCGGCCCGCGCCGCCGTAGTAGCCGCTCGCCGCATCCTGCGAGGCGATGATGTTGCGGACCGCCCGGCGGATCGGCGTGCGGTAGGCGCCGTGATTGGGATCCTCCCCCGACGCGAGCAGCACCATGAGCGCCATGCCCGTGACGCCCGGGCCCTGCTGGCTGTCCTTCCATCCGCCGCCGGGATCCTGTTCCCGCGCGAGATACCGGCACCCCGCCTCGTAGAGTTCCCGCACGTCCCGCGGCACCGGGTCGGCGACACGGCCGACGGGCGGCTGCCCCGGGGCGAAGCCCGCCGACAGGCCGTGTGCCGCCAGGGCCATGCAGGCCCACGCTCCCACCGTCGCGTTCCGCCCGGCGATTGTCCGCATCGACGTTCTCCCGATGTCCCGTCCGCGATCGATCATTCGACGATCATCTGCTGCTGCTTGAGCTGGGCGGTGATCCCCTTCCCCTGCTCGATGAACTGGCCGAGCGTCTTCCATTGCCGGTCGTTGACGAGCGGCTTGAGCTTTTTGTGGTCGATCCGCGACAGCGCGTGCTTGCAGAGGAACGGGGCGAAGTGGTTCCCCGTCGCCCACACCCGCGGCAGGTTGAGCCGCAGGGGCTGCTCCAGGAGCAGTCCGCGGATCGAGCCGTGCTGCGCCGACGTCAGCCCGAGGGCGACGTCGAGCTGCGCCATGCCGGCATCGACCATGCTCTGCCACTGGAACCGCATCCGCTGGTCCTGCTCCCGCCGCCAGGCCTCGCGCTGGCCCGCGTCGAGGGTGCCCTCGATCACCCGGCCCAGCAGTTCGGCCCGGCCGGCGGCCTGCTGCATCCGCATCTGCTGGTCCTGCGCTTCCTTGTGGAACCGCTGCCATTCCGCCTGCCCGGCGGGGTCCTGGAGGTCGAGCGTCCGGCCGGAGTACCGCTGCCGCAGCCGTTCGATCCCCTCCGTCGCGTGCGCCGCGTCGAGCCGCGCCGCGGCCAGGCACTTCGACTCCTGCTCGTCG
>RFUD01000579.1 GCA_009923125.1 Planctomycetia bacterium | reverse complement strand
GGCATGCCGTGGTACCGGCCCACCCGCGTCAACCACGCTCCGAGCGGCAGCGACCTCGGCTGGCGCAGCGGCTCCGGCAAGTGGCAGGCTTCGTTCCCGGACAGCCTGCCGGCCCTCGTGGACATCGGGCCCGGGTCGCCCGTGGGTGTGACGTTCGGCTACGGAACGAAGTTTCCCGCGAAGTATCAGCAGGCTCTCTTCGTCTGCGACTGGACGTTCGGCACGATGTATGCCATCCACCTCGAGCCTTCGGGCTCCACCTACACCGGCACGAAGGAGGAGTTCGTCTCGCGGACGCCCTTGCCGCTCACCGACGTGACGGTCGGCCGGGACGGCGCGATCTACTTCACCGTCGGCGGCCGCGGCGGCCAAAGCGAACTCTATCGCGTCGTCTACACCGGCTCCGAGCCGACCGTGGCGGTCGACGCCAGATCCTCCGCGGGCCCCGCCGAGCGCACGCTGCGGAGGGAGCTGGAAGCCTTCCACAAGCGGATGGACGAGCCGACTGCGGCGATCACCAAGGCCCTGCCGCAGCTCGCCAATCCAGACCGGTTCGTCCGCTCGGCAGCCCGCGTGGCGCTCGAGCACCAGCCCATCGAGCTCTGGCAGCCGCAAGCCCTCGCGGCCACCGATCCTGACGCCATCATCGCGGCGGCCATCGCCGTGGCTCACCAGGCCGAGCCATCAGCCTCGCCGGCGGTGCTGGCCGCTCTCGATCGCATCGACCCCGCGGCCCTCGACATCCCCGGCCGGATCGACCTCGCGCGGGCCTACGAACTCGCGATCGTGCGGCTGGGCGAACCCTCCGCCGAGGCCAGGACGCGGATCACAGGCCGCCTGGGGCCGCTCTTTCCCTCTGGCGATTTCGACCTCGATCGCGAACTGTCGAGCCTGCTCGTGGCCCTGCGGGCGCCGGGCATCGTGCCCCGGCTCGTCGGCATGCTCGCCGCGCCGACGCAGTCGGCCGCCACCACGAACCTCGCCCCGAGCGAGGCCGATCTCCGGCAGTTGCTCGAGCGCAACGCGCATTATGGCGGTGCCGTCCGTGCCTCGCTCGAAAAGCGCGCCGACCTGCTCCAGATCCACTACGCCTACGTCCTGCGAACCGTGGGCGAGAAGGAGGCCTGGTCCCCGGCCGACCGCAAGGGCTACTACGAGTGGTTCGCCCGGGCGCGGGAATGGGCCGGCGGCAACAGCTTCCGCAAGTTTCTCCTGAACATGGAAACCGAGAGCCTCGCCCACCTCACCGACACCGAAAAACTGGCGCTCGAGACGCTCGGCGCCCGGCCTGGCCGCCAGCGCGAGCACCTCGTCCACCGACCACGCTCTGCCCGGGCCTTCCGGCTTCGGCAGGGGGGGCGGGACGTAGGGCTTGCGGA
>RFUD01000578.1 GCA_009923125.1 Planctomycetia bacterium | reverse complement strand
CCGGATGACGCGCCCGTGATCACGACTTTTCTGCGGCTGCTCATACGGGTCTTCCTGCGGATGCCGGCGGAGAGGATCCTGTGGTGAATGCCGCGCGGCGCGGGACCTGGCCGAGCATGCCGGGCCGGCAGCGGTAGAGCGGCCCGCCCATCGCCCCGGCCGGATCGAAGGCCGGCGGCTGCATGTCGCTCGGCCAGTATTCGCCCGCAGTGGTGATATAGAGATCGGCGAGAGCGCCGCCGCCGAAGGCGATGCTGCTGACCTGCTGTGCCGGCACGGCGAGCCGCCGTTCGACGCGGCCGTCGGGGTCGTAGCGGACGACCTCGCCGCCATACCACTGCGCCGACCAGACGAAGCCTTCGGCGTCGACGGCCAGGCCGTCGGGCAAACCCTCCGTCACGGGCACGCTCACGAACACGCGGCGGTCGTGCACGAGGCCCGTGGCGACATCGACGTCATAGCGGTAAATCGTCCGTTCCATCGTGTCGGTGAAGTAGAGCGTGCGGCCGTCGGGGCTGAACCCAAGGCCGTTGGAGAGCGTGATACCGTCGTCGAGCACGGTCGCGGTGCCGTCGCCGCGGATCAGGAGCAGCCGACCGTGCCGCTCGAGCCCATTGGCGCCCCAGTGAAACGTGCCGCCGTAGATCGAGCTGGTGGGGCCGACCGTGATGTCGTTGAAGACGAGCTGCTCGCCGTCGTGTTCGGCGATCACGCTCTCCATCCGGCCGGACTCGTCCCGCAGCAGGATGCCGCTCGCGCCCGCGATCACGAGCCGGCCGTCGTGGTTGACGGCGACGGCGTTGACGGGAATGCCCACGGCGATCTGACGCGTCGACCGCGTCGCGGGCACGTGCGCGAAAAGGTCGCCGGAGACGTTGTCGACCCAGAGCAGGCGGCCGGCCACGGCGTCCCAGCAGGGCGACTCGCCACAGCGGTTCTTCTCGTCGGCGACGATTTCGAGTGACGGCTGCGAGTTGGTCACGACCTGCCCCCGAACCGATGGCGGTCAACAAAATCCCAGTCGAGCGTGACGCCGAGGCCCGGCGTCTGTGGCACGGCGACGCAGCCGTCGGCCTCGACCGGCAGCCGCTCGCGGGTGGTCTGCCAGCGGAGGGGCGAGCGGCTCGTGGAGAATTCGAGAATTTCCTCCGGCCCGTGGGCTGCGAGGAAGTGGAGGTTGGCGGCGATCTCGATATTCGTCTTGTAGCCATGGGTGATCACCCGCTTCCCGCGGGCGGCGGCCGCGGCGGCGATCCGGCGGATGCCGGTGAACCCGCCCACCATCGAGATGTCGGGCTGGCAGATGTCGGCGCCGCCCCGGTCCATGAACTCGATGAACTCGTCGACGTGGGTGAGGCCGAGGTCGCCCACCGTGGGCG
>RFUD01000577.1 GCA_009923125.1 Planctomycetia bacterium | reverse complement strand
AGCCAGGCGAGGAGATCCTGTTTGTCACGTTCGGCCAGCGAGCGGTCGTTGGCCCATGGCGTGTGGACGCGGCCGGTCTCGGCGTCGGCCGGCGTGGGTGCGGCGAACCAAGGGGGCATCGTGCCGCGATCGATCACCTCCCGCACCATCGGCGCGTGCGCCACGAGCTCGGCGAAGGAGTCGAGCGGAAACGGCCCCACGCCACCGTCACGGTGGCACTCGACGCAGTGTCGCGCGATGATCCGCGAGATCCGGCCGTGGTAGGTGACGTCGGAGACCGGCGCGACGGCTGCCGGCCTGTCGAGCACGCAGCCGGGCGCCTCGGTCGCTGACACGGGCGGTTCCTCACCGGCGCGGATCGCGGCGAGCGCATCGGCAAGGAACCGTTTTCGCGGTTCCTCGAGCGCATAGCCGAAGCCGTGTTGGTCGTCGATCGCGCCGTGGTAGGCGATCGTGCGGTCGCGGTCGAGCACGACGACGTCGGTCGTGGAGACCGCGCCGATCGCCGCCGCGAGCCGGCCGTCCGGGTCGTGCACATAGATCGCCCGGTTTCCCAGCCGTGCCGCCGCGGCCTGCATGTCCGCAGGCTTGTCGGTCGCCACGGGGTTCACGAGCACCCAGGCGATCCCGTCGCCGGAGGTCTCCACCAGTTCCACAAGCCGCGGCAGATACTTCCGGCTGATCGGGCAGCTTGTGCTCGTCATCGCGAAGACCGTGGTCTTGCCGGGGGCGATCTCGGCGAGCGTTTGCGACCTGCCTGCGAGGTCGGTGCATGTGAGGTCGCCGATCCGACGGCCGATCCCGTGATCTCCCGGCCGCACGGGCTTGGGCCCCTCGCGGACCGGCGGCTCGGCACCGGCGGCTCCGGCCGCGAGCACTGCGCAGGCGAAGAGCGGCACGGTGACGCGGAGCGTGTGCCGGCGAGTCCGGCCAAGCCACCCCTTCATGCCATTCATGCCATTCATGGCGCGATCGCCTCCTGAATCTCCAGTTCGCGTCGCCCGCCGAGGGCTGCCTTGAAGGGATGGAGCAGTTGCCGAACGTAGCCCGCCGGCAGCGGTTCAAGGACGCCGAAGTCTTCTGGCACCCGGTCGCGCGGCATGAAGTACGTCCCGAAGATGATGTCCCACACGGGAAACAGGCCGGCGAAGTTTTTGTCGATCGCGGCCGGATCGCGTGAATGGTGCCAGCGGTGGAACACGGGCGAAGCGATGACGCACCGCAGCGGGCCAAAATCCCAGTTCACGTTGGCATGGAGCAGGACGGCGTAGAGCGTGAGCACCGGCGCCGTGCTCGCCGTGACGAGCGGGTTGAGGCCGAGCAGCAGCACCGGCACCGCCCGGCAGAGATTGCCCACGAGTTCGTTCACCGGATGCACA
>RFUD01000576.1 GCA_009923125.1 Planctomycetia bacterium | reverse complement strand
GGTCGCTGACGATCTTGAGCGTGAGGGCGGCCGTGCCGTGAATTCCAGATTCCGGCGGGCCGGGGGATGGCTGGGTGGCGTGCTGGGTGGTCTGTGGAGCCATCGGACCCGTCCGTGGTACCATGCGGAAAGAAGCGGGTATCTGCGAACGCCTCGCCGAAACTCTACCGCATTTTCGAGGAGGGCTCCATCATGCGTCGCCATCTCACCGCCGTATGGAATCGTTCGCCGCGGGTAGCTGCGAAGGCGGGACGGTTGATCGCATGGCTGCTGCCGCTCGCGGCGGCTTTGGGGCCCGCCGCCGTCGGCACCGGGAACGAGCCTGCGACCGCGGAACTCCAGCCCCGCAACATCGTCCGCAAACAGTTGCCCAAGCACGTGAAGTCGATCGCGCTGGAGTATTCGATCGTGCTCCTCGATGAGAACGGCAAGGAGATCTCGGTCGATCCGGTCGACAAGACGTTCAAGGTGGGCGATTCGTTCCTCGTCAAGATTCGTCCGCAGGACGACATGTATGTGTACGTGTTCACGGAGGGGCCGAAGGGCGACCGCGCCTGCCTGATTCCCGCCCGCAACGAGAAGCCGTTTTTCGTCACGAAAGACACCGACATCAAGATCCCGGACGACGGCGGCTACTTCACGTTCAACCCGCCCGCGGGCGAGGAGAAACTGCTCGTGGTGGCCGTCTCCGAGCCGACCGACGACGTGCGGATCCTGGCCCGGACGGTGTTCAAGGAGAAGTCTGGGGCGCTCAAGACCGAGGCCGAGAAGGCGGCGAACGCGGCGCAGGGCGATGCCGCCGCCCGCGGGTTGCGTGACCGCGCCACGTTGAACTCGCGCGGGCCGAGCAAGGCGCTGGTGGACCGGGCGAAGTCGGCCCCGCCCGTCGCCCGACACACAAACGTCGAGCCGCCCGGCGACGGCGAGCAGACGAGCTTCGCCCTGGCCGTCGCGGGCCCCGAGGCCGGCAATCCGGAACTGATCCTCGACATCCCGCTGCGGTCGCAGGCAACGCGCTAGTCATCGTCCCGCCCGGAGCCAGGCCGATGCGCCGCCGTCGCAGCCGTGTCGCGATCGCAGCCATCCTCACGCTGACCCTGGCGGGGTGGGGATTGCTCTCGGGCGCTGCGGTGCGGGCCGACGTCGTCAGGGAGGGCACCGATCCGATCCTGCGGCTCGATCTGCCGGGTCATACGGCGGAGATCCGGGCGCTCGCGTTTTTCCCCGACTCCACGCGGCTCGTGTCGGGGGGCCGCGACAAGGTGGCGATGGTGTGGAGCCTCGGCGGCGAGGCGCTGGGCGACCGCCTGCCGGCCGATGTCGCGGGTGAGCCGCTGCCCCGGCGGTTCGTCCGCTTCCGCGCCGGCCGGCAGGCGGTCG
>RFUD01000575.1 GCA_009923125.1 Planctomycetia bacterium | reverse complement strand
TTCAGCCAGCCGGGGCTCGTCACGATCCCGCTCGGGTTTTTCGTGCTCGTGGCCGTGTCGCTGCTTTCGCCCCCGCCTGCCCGTTCGTCGCCTCGTGGTCGTGGACCACGCTGAGCACCTTCGCCGTCGCCCCGCGCGCCGCGGGCGAGAGCGCGTGGGGAATCGCCCCGTGGAGGTAGATGCTGTCGCCCCTGCCCAGCACGAGGAGTTCGTCGCCGTATTCCAGCTTGATCTCCCCCTCGAGGACGAGCAGGAACCGCTCTCCGGCGAAACTCTCGTGGCTGCCCCTCGCGCCGTTGGTCGGGAGGTGCAGGATCACGGGATGCATCGAGCGGTCGCGCCACTCGTCGGCCCGATGCTCGATCGACATCCCGCCGCGCCGTCCGCCGGCGGCGGGTTCGATCCGCCCGTGCCCATCCTTCACGGCCACGTATCGCGGCGGCATCGACAGCCCGGCGACGAGGGTATCGACACCGCACTCGAGCACGGTCGCGAGTTTCACGAGGCCTTCGAGCGACGGCGAGAGTTGGCCGTTCTCGAGCTTGGAAAGCCAGCTCACCGTGAAATCGGCCCGCGAGACGACCTCCTCGAGCGTGAGCCTGCGGGACAGGCGGACGGCACGAATCCGGCGACCGAGGTCCGAGAGATTCACCGATGGGGCCATGGCTGCACGAATCGTGGTGGGGCCACGAGTATGCGCAGCCGGCGATCCACCCACAAGGGGGAGCCATGCCTTCTCGGGCATGGCCCCGGTGGGTCAGGCGCTCGGGCGACGGAAGTGCCGGTAGGCCTGGAGCACGTCGTAGAGGTCGGCGGACACCGTGATGTCGTCGGCTTCGAAGTCGGTGAGCCAGGTCCGGTTGCTGGCCACGGCGTCGGCCAGCAGGGGAAGGATCTCCCCGAGCGTCGTGCGGACCACGGGAGCCGCCGGGGCGTCGTGGATGAACGGCGTCGCGGCCGATTCGATGTCAGGTCCGTTGTAGACGCGGAGTTTTCGCAGTGCCATCGAAGCCTCTCCCTGGCTGGTGGTCCGGTTCACGGCGGGCCCGACGATCGTCCCTGATCCGGCGGCCGGCCGGGTGGTCGCCCATGGCAGACCTATCCCGACAGGGTTGATATCGGCCGGAAGGAGCGGCAAGGTTTGACCGAATTCCCGGGTCGTGCCGGAAAGTCCTGCCGTGCCGGCAACCTGGGGTGGATGGAGCGACGACGGGCGTGCGTCGCCGGTCGTCCGGGCCGGGCCGCGCGTGCGGGTCAGCCCGGCGGCCGACCGTTGCCGCCGCCTCCCGCCGTCAGCCGGCCGGCCCGGAATGCCGCCCCCATCGCCTGGGGCACGAGCGCCTCCGCTTGGATCAGCCGCGTGCGGTTCTCGGCGGTCGC
>RFUD01000574.1 GCA_009923125.1 Planctomycetia bacterium | reverse complement strand
CGCATTCGCGGCGACCAGATCGCCGACGGAGCGGCGCGCGAGCGCCGTCTCGGCGACGATCGTCGTGCCCACGTCTCCCGACGTGTTCCGGAACGCCACCCGCCCGCCGAACGCCGGCCCGGCGAGGATGCCGGCCACGTCGTGGCGCAGCGTCTTGGCCAGCCCCGTGAGGTGGCCGTCGTCGAGGGCGAACCTGGCCACGTCCTCGAGCACGCGGAGCGCCTCGGCGGCCCGGTTGGCCGCCGCGTCGCACAGCCGCCAGGCCCCCGCGGCCGTCGGCGGACGGTCCGGTTTCTCACCGGTTTCCGGGTGTTTCTCCATGCCCTTGTTGTAGCCTCGGGATGCCTTGGAGAAACGGCCGTCGGCGCCTACACTCCCCGCCCCTTGCGACCCGACCGGGTCCCCCGACCATGCGCGTTCTCCGCCCCCTCACGCTCGTCTGGCCCGGGCTGCCGTGGCTGTGGCTGCGCGGCAGCGTGGCGGGACTCGTGTTGGCGCTGGCCTTCGCCGTGGTCCTGGACATGGCGATCCTCTCGACCTGGATCTGGTCGGAGTTTCTCGAGCTGCCGCTGGTCGTCGGGCTGTGGGCCGCCACGGGACTGATCTGGGCGATCGCCACGGTGTCGGCGGTGACCGCTTTTCCGGCGCCGCTCCACGCCGGGCACGATCCGGCGGCCGACGCGCTGTTCGCCGCCGCCCGGGACGCCTACCTGGCCCGCGACTGGCTGGCCGCCGAGACGAAGCTGCGTTCCCTCCTCGCCCTGCGTCCGACCGACGGCGAAGCCCAGTTGCTGCTCGCCACGCTCCTGCGTCGGGCGGGCCGGAGGCGGGAGGCCCGCGACGCCCTCGACAAACTGTCCCGCAGCGACTCGGGCGCCCCGTGGCGGTCGGTGATCGCCCGTGAACTCGCGCGGATCGACGCCGACGACGCGGTGTCCCCCGAGGCTGACGACGCCGCGCCGGCGGTCATTCTGCCGCTCCCGACCGGAAGCCGGCTGGCCGACGGCGGAGAACGGGCGGCCTAGCGGGCCGGGCGTCTCGTCGGCCGCTGCACGATGCCGGGAGCGTCAACACGGGAAACCCTCGGTGTTTCCCGCCGATACACCAAAAATCCCGGCGCCGGACCAATCCGGCAGACATCGGACAGCGGGTCTCCTAGAATCCCCCACGGGATTTGGCGTAAGGTTTGCACTCCATGAGGACTGCGGGCCAGCAGTGCCGAATCGGCATCCGGCCGGACTGACCGGTTTCGGGCCCCGCCGAGGTTTTCGCAAAGGAACCACACCATGTACGAGCGTTTCACCGACCGGGCCCGCAAAGTGATGCAACTGGCCAACCAGGAGGCCCAGCGGTTCAACCACGAGTACATCGGCACCGAGCA
>RFUD01000573.1 GCA_009923125.1 Planctomycetia bacterium | reverse complement strand
GTCGAGGGTGTAGGTCCAGAGGCCGCCGGTGAGGCTGAACGTGCCGTAGGCGGAGCTGCCCAGCGTGGCCGGGACGTCGGGGAACGAGACCGCGGCGTCCGCCGGATCCGGATCGGTGATCAGGATCGAGCCGGTCGCCACGCCGACGCCATCCTCGGCAACGTCGCCGGCGACCGTTCCCGTGATTTGGGCGGGCCAGTTGACGTCGGTCACGTTGAACGTGATCACGTTCGGCGTGGCATCCAGATCGACGCTTCCGGGCTCGGTCGTGCCGCCGTCGTCCTGCACCTGAAACGTGAACGACGCGTAGGCGGGGCCGTTTTCGTACGCCCCCGGGGTAAACACGAGGTCCGGAATCTGGAGGGCGTCGATCACGTCGCCCGGAAGCACCGGGGCACCGAGCAACATCAGTGATCCCGCCTGCGGAACGGTGGTGATGACCACGGCCGCGAGCGAGTTCGCGGGCACGTCGAGCGGATCAGTGAAGCCGAAGTCGTCCGCGGTGAACGGGCGGCTCTCGTTCTCCAGGATGTCGATCGTGGCATCGGTGCCCGCCGGCTCGCCGTTCGGCAGCACGTCGGTGACGGTGACCACGACCGACTGTCCGGCCACCAGCACGCCATCTTTGGCCTGGACCCGCACCCGGTAGACGTTGTCACCGGCGGCGCTCGCGGGCTGCTCGAAGTCGGGGGGCGTGATGAACGACAAAGTGCCGGTCGTCGGGTCGATCGAAAACAGGGCCGCATCGACATTGCCGGCGGCGACGACCGGGCTGATCGCGTAGGTCAGCGGCCGTCCCTCCGGATCGGCCGCCGTCACGACCGTCACGAAGGAACCGTTCTCCGGCACCGACACCGCCGCCGCGGAAGTGAACACCGCCGGTTCGTTGACATCCACGGCCGAGATCGCGAACACCTTCTCGAACCGTCCGCCGCCGCTCGCCTGCGACCGCACCCGCACCGAGAGCACCGGCCGAGCCTCGAAGTCGAGCGGGCCGATCACCTTCAGCTGCGAGCCTTCGATCACGAACGCGGCGTTGTCGTCGCCGCCAGCACCCGGAACGAGCAGGTGGGTGTACGACGGGTCCGAGCCGACCGACGCCAGCGACCCGATCACCGTGAGCGGCCCGCGGTTTTCGGCTGCCGAAGCGTTGTCGAGGGTGATGTCCGACGCGGCCGAGGCGGCCGCCGCACCCTCGTCCACCATCTGGATCTGCGCCGTGTAGCTGGTGCCGATCAGGCCGTCGCTGATGCTGAGGGCGAGCGAGTCGCCGGCGGCGCCCGCCGCGGGCAGATACACGAGGTTGCCAGGCGTCAGGAAATAGTCGTTGAGATCCTCGGAGAAACCGGTGAACGACCAGTTCGCCCCGCTGCCGGACGGC
>RFUD01000572.1 GCA_009923125.1 Planctomycetia bacterium | reverse complement strand
GGGCGCCGGTCCGGACACGGTGCGGGGCGAGGCCAGTTCGATGCCCAGATCGGCGGCCATGGCGACGAGGTCGGCGACGAGGTCGGCCGGCCTCTGATAGCGGTGGCGGGGGTCTTTCTCCATCAGCCGGCCGATGATCTGTCCGAACCGGCGGGGCACGTCGGGCCGGAGCGACTCGATGGCGGGCGGCCGGTCCTGCTGGTGCTGCAACAGCTTCTGCACCATGGTGCCCTCGGCGAAGGGCGCGCGGCCGGCGAGCATGTAGTACACCGTGCATCCCAGCGAGTAGAGGTCGCTGCGCACGTCGGCCGAGCGGGGGTCGCGGGCCTGCTCGGGCGAGATGTAGTCGAACGTGCCCAGCGTCATGCCGCTGACGGTGAGGTCCTGGTCGCCCGCCATGTGGTGCAGGCGGGCCAAGCCCATGTCGACGATGCGGGCCCGACCCCCGGGCGTGATGATGATGTTGGACGGCTTGATGTCGCGGTGCACGACGTTCCGCTGCGAGGCATGCTCCAGGGCGTCGGCGACCTGGATGGTCACGTCGATCGCCCGGGCGACGTCGAAGGGGCCGCCGGCCGCGATCACGTCACGGAGATTCGTGCCCTCGATGAACTCGAAGACGATGTAGTGCCAGCCGTCATCCGCCCCGACCGCGTGCACCCGGCCGATGTTCTCGTGGTCGAGTCGCGCCGCCGACTGCGCCTCGTTGCGGAAGCGCTTGAGCATCTCCTCGTCGCCCGACTGCTGACGCGACAGCACCTTGACGGCCACGATGCGGTCGAGCGTGGTGTCGAGGGCCCGGAAGACGGCGCCCATCCCCCCGCCGCCCACGAACTTGTCGAGCCGGTAGGGACCGAGCGAGCGGCCCTCGAGCGCGCGGCCGATCTCGGCCATCGTCGTCTTCCGTCCCTCCATGGACGGGCGTCCCGATATGACCGTGGCCTCGGGACCGGGCGACGGGGCCGCGCGCCCCCCCGAAGACGACGCGGCATCCCTGGACATGGCATCCATGCGAGCGACGCTAACAAGGCGTCGGTCGCCGCGTCAATCATGGTCGGTCGCCGTGGTGCCGGCCCGCCGGGTGAGTCCCCGGCCGGAACCGCTGAACCGCGGCTCAGGGACGGCCGCCCTGACGGGCGTTGGCGGCCGGGCAAGACGGCGGCGGCACGAAGGTTCCCGGGCGGCCATGCTACGATTCGTTGCGGCGTGCCGCCGCCGGCCTCCAGCGATCCCAGTCACCCCGCGAGCAAGCCGCCCCCATGGCCTCGCCCTCGACCTGCACCGTCGACTTTTTCATCGTGGGGGCCCAGAAGGGCGGGACGACCGCGCTCGACCTGCACCTCAGGCGGATGCCGGGCGTTCAGATGGCCAGCCGGAAGGA
>RFUD01000571.1 GCA_009923125.1 Planctomycetia bacterium | reverse complement strand
CGCCTGGCTGGCCATCGTCCTGCTGCCGGGGCTGCGGCGGGTGGGCCGGGGGCGACGGCAGCCAGCGGCCGGATGCGAGGCCGCCGCTCGACGGTCCGCCGCCCTCGAAACCGGTCGAGTGGGGCGAGCAGGATCTGGCCCATGCACGCAACGCGGCGGATTTGGCGGTGGAGCACCTGCGTCGAGAGGTCGAAGGAGGGACGAATGACGTGCTCGACAGGCTGGGGTGGACCCGCGAGGAGGCACGGGCGTTTCTCGAACGCTGGGAAAAGATGCGTGCGCTCGCCACGAGCGGCGATGCGGTTGAGCGTGGGGCGTTCGAGCGCACGCTGCGCAGCCTCGGCCTGCGGCCCGACGGCGTGAGGAGTTCACGGGATGTCCCCGCCGACGCACGGGGCGGGCAGGCCGAGGGCCGCCGCAGCCGGCCACCGAGCGACTACCGGGAGCAGTTCAAGGCCTACACGCAGGGGACCGCCGGAGAATGACGACGCCGTTCGAGGGGCCGAGGTACCTGGTCGCCTTCGGACCGAAGCGCGTCCCGCACTGCTTCACCGACGTGCTGATCCTCGGCGGCGGCCTGGCAGGTCTGCGGGCGGCGCTCGCCGTCGATCCGCGTCTTTCCGTGACCGTGGTCACGAAGAACGACCTGCAGAGTTCGTCGAGTCAGTGGGCCCAGGGGGGGATCGCCGGCGTCCACGACCCGGAGGACCGATTCGACAACCACGTGGCCGACACGCTGGCGGCGGGCGGCGGTCTGTGCCACGAGGACGTGGTGGATGCCGTGGTGCGCGAGGCGCCGACGCGGATCGCCGAACTCGTGTCGTGGGGCACCCGATTCGACGAGCGCGACGGATCGCTCGACCTCGGCCGCGAGGGCGGCCACAGCCATCACCGCATCGTGCACGCGCTCGGCGACGCGACGGGCCGCGAGGTGATGCGGGCGGTGATCGAGCGGACGCGGACGCTCACCAACCTCGAGGTCTGGCCCGACACGTTCACGATCGATCTCGTGACCGACGCCGGCGGCTGCCAGGGCGCGCTGGTGTGGAACAAGTCCCACGGCAAGACGCTCGTCTGGGCGCGGCGCACGATCCTGGCCACGGGCGGCGCGGGGCAGCTGTACCGCGAATCGACGAATCCCGAGGGCGCCAGCGGCGACGGCCTGGCCCTGGCGTGGCGGGCCGGTGCGAGCGTGCGCGACATGGAGTTCATGCAGTTTCATCCCACCGTGCTCTACATCGCCGGTGGCGCCCGGAGCCTGATCACGGAGGCCGTGCGGGGCGCGGGGGCGTGGCTGGTGGACAAGGACGGCCGGCGGTTCATGCCGGAGTTCGATCCGCGGGCGGAGCTCGCCCCGCGCGACGTCGTGTCGCGGGCCATCA
>RFUD01000058.1 GCA_009923125.1 Planctomycetia bacterium | reverse complement strand
TCCCCGCATGGCCGCTCCCGCCTCCCCCGCCACCGGCGGCTTCCTGCTGCGTCGCAGCGAATGGTCCCTGCTGGCGGCCATCGTGGTGGCCGTCGTGCTCACGGCGCTCGTCGACGCCAACCACTCCTATTGGTTCCAGCCGCTCGCCAGTCTGCGCGACATCGCGCGGAGCACGGCGATGCTCGGGATCTTCGCCCTCGGCGCGGCCGTCGTGATCATCGCCGGGGGGATCGATCTCTCCGCCGGTTCGATGATCGCCCTCTCGACCACGGTCTGCGCCGCCACGATGCTCGCACTGGCCCCGGCCGAAATGGTGGGCTTCAAGCCGGTCGGCGGGGCCGTCGTGGCGTCCGGCTGCCTGGCGAGCCTGCTGGCGGGTTTCCTCGTGGGCACGCTCCACACCTGGCTGATCACGGTCGTGCGGCTGCCGCCGTTCATCGCCACCCTCGCCACGCTGGTCGGGCTCCGCAGCCTCGCGCGGGCGCTCGCGGCGGGCACCACGGCCGCCCTGCTGCCGACGAAGAACAGCCAGATCAACGTCTACGATCCGCTGTTCAAGTTCGTCCGCGACAACGTCTGGATTCCGGTCGCGGTGTTCGGCCTGCTCGCGTTCACGACCTGGCTGCTGCTGACCCGCACCGTCCTGGGCCGGCACATCCACGCCCTCGGCGGCAATGAGCAGGCTGCCCGGTTGGCCGGCATCCGCACCGACAACGTGAAGTGGTTCGCCTACTGTTACGCGGCCATGACGGCGGCGCTCGCGGGCCTGTTCTACGTCGCCAACGAGTCGGTGGCGGCCCCGGCCAACCAGGCTCGCGGCCACGAGCTCAATGCGATCGCCGCCGCGGTCGTCGGCGGCTGCTCGCTGTCGGGCGGCGTCGGGACGGTTCCGGGGACGGTGCTCGGGACGGTCTTCCTCCGCGTGGTGATCGACGCCGTCTCCAAGGTGATCAAGACCGAGTCCGAGATCTACGAGGGTCTGATCGTCGGCGTGGTCGTCGTCCTCGCCGTCACCTTCTCCCAGGTCGGCCAGGGGGCGAAGGGGCGGCGGTTGCTGCCCGGTGCGCTCGGGCTGTGCGTCATCCCCACGCTCGCGCTGCTCGCCGGCGGCGTGGTCGCGATGACGGCCTCGGCGCGGGCCGGACTGGCCACGGGTCTCGCTGCCCTGGTCGTGCTCGGCGGGCTGAAGGCCTGGGAGGGCAGGCAGGCGACGGCGAGGCCCACATGACCGTCCCTGCGGCCAGCCCTGCGACCGCCGGGCCGGCGATCGTGATGCGCGGGATCACGAAGCGGTTTCCGGGCGTGATCGCACTCGACGACGTGTCGCTGGATGTCCGCCGCGGCGAGATCCATGCGATCTGCGGCGAGAACGGGGCGGGCAAGAGCACCCTGATGAAGATCCTGTCGGGCGTCTACCAGCCCGACGCCGGCACGCTCGAGATCCACGGCCACGTGGCGCGATTCGCCGGCACCCGCGACGCCGAACGGGCCGGCGTGGCGATCATCCACCAGGAACTCAACCTCGTGGACGACCTGTCGGTCGCGGCGAACGTGTTTCTCGGCCGGGAGCGACGCGGCCGACTGGGCCTCATCGACGACGCGGCGATGGAACGCGAGACGGAACGCCTCCTCGCCACGCTCGAGTGTCGGGTGTCGCCCCGGGCGACCGCCGGCAGCCTGCGCGTGGGCGACCAGCAGCTCGTCGAGATCGCCAAGGCCCTGTCGCTCGACGCCTCGATCCTGGTGATGGACGAGCCGACGAGCGCCCTCACGGAGGCCGAGTCGGCCCGCCTCGAGCGGACGATCCGACGGCTGCGGGAACACGGCACCACGATCCTCGCCATCTCCCACAAGATGGAGGAGGTGTTTCGCCTGGCCGACAGGATCACCGTGCTGCGGGACGGCCGCCATGTCCGCACCGTGGAGCGGGCGGCGACGACTCCCGCCGAGATCACCGGCTGGATGGTGGGCCGCGACATCGCCGGCCACGCGTTCCACGAACCACGCCCCCGCGGCACGAAACTGCTGGAGGTCAAGAACCTGACGCTCCCCCGGCCCGACCACCCGCGGGGCTACCGGCTGTCCGACGTGTCGCTCGATCTCCATGCCGGTGAGATCGTGGGTGTGGCGGGGCTGATGGGCGCGGGCCGCACGGAGCTCCTGGAGACGATCTTCGGCGTCTCGCCGCCCGATTGGACGGGTGAGATCCGGGTCGCCGGCCGGCCCGTGCGGTTTCACCACCCGCAGGAGGCCTGCGCCGCCGGGATCGCGATGGTCACGGAGGACCGCAAGCGGCTCGGGCTGTTCCCCGACCTCGACGTCGCCGGCAACGTGAGCCTGTGCAAGTTGTCGGCCGCCGCGCGCCGCGGGCTGCTGAGCCGGGCCCGGGAGGAGGCCCTGGTCGCCGGGCCGATCCGCGACACCGGCGTCAAGACGCCCGGGCCGCACGCCGCGATCACCGGCCTGTCGGGCGGCAACCAGCAGAAGTGCATCATCGGCCGCTGGCTGCTCACGCAGCCGCGGATCCTGCTGCTCGACGATCCGACCCGCGGCATCGACGTGGGCGCGAAGGCCGAGCTCTATGCCCTCATCGACGGCCTCTGCCGCCAGGGCATGGGAGTCCTCCTGACCTCCAGCGAACTGCCGGAACTGCTCACGCTCTCCGACCGCATCCTCGTGCTCGCCGAGGGCCGGCTGACGGCGGCGTTCGACCGCGGCGACGCGACCGAACACCGCATCCTGGAGGCCGCCACCGCCTAGTCGGTACGAGCGAGGGAGGCTCGGGGTCACCCCTCCCTTTCGAGCCGGCATACGCAGACAAGCGGAGCCAGGATGGCTTTTCCACGGACAGTCAGGCGCCGACGTACTTCGCCACGATCCCCCTGGCCCGGGATTCGTCGCGGGTTCCCGACACGATCGCCCGACCGTCGGCGAACACGGCGAGTTCGATCCCCGGCTCCACCCGGGCTCTGACGATCCACGCATTCGCGGAGACGCTCCCCACGACGGCGAGTCGCGCTGCCAGCGCCGTGAGGTCGATTCCGCCGGCGGCCGGCGACACCGGCATCACCTGGACCGCCTCGCGGCCACAGATGGCCGTCGGCCGCCCGCCCAGCCGCCCCTCGAGCCATGGATAATCGCCGCCCCGGCAGGTGGGGCAGCCGGTCGCGGCGAGGGTTGCGAGGTCGATCGTCCGCCACACGTTCGTCCACAGGTCGCAGACGAGCATCCGACTCGCGACCGTGTCATGCGCCCCGACGAGCAACTTCATCGCCTCCACCGCCTCGACGGCCCCCACGACGAGCGCCGCAGGACCCACGATCCCGGAGGTGTCGCACGTCGGCAGCGAGCCGGGCGCGGGGGGATCCGGCACGAGGCAGCGCAGGCAGGCGGTGCGTCCGGGAATGACGGTGAGCACGCGGCCTTCCGCGGCGATCGCCCCGCCATGCACCCAGGGCCGGCCACGGCGGCAGCACCACTCGTTCACCAGAAACCGGGCCTCGAAGTTGTCGGTGCCATCCACGACGACGTCGGAGCCCGACAACCATGCGTCGGCGTTCGTCGCGGTCAGGTCGGCGACCACCGGCTCGATCGTGGCCGCCGAGTTGATCGCCCGCAGATGGGCGGCCGCCGCCACCGCTTTCGGGAGCCCCGCGACGACGTCGGCCTCGTCGAACAGCACCTGGCGGGGAAGGTTCGAGAGTTCGGGGACATCGCGGTCGATGAGCCGCACCGCGCCCACACCGGCCCGCACGAGCGCCAACGCCGCCGCGCCGCCGAGCGCCCCGCAACCGACGACGGCCACGCGGCCGGCTGCCAGCCGTGCCTGGCCGTCGGCCCCCAGCGCGGCGAACCGCACCTGCCGAGAGTATCGCTCGGGATCAAAAGCGTATCGCTCGGGATCAAAAGCGTATCGCTCGGGATCAAAAGCGTATCGCTCGGGATCGAAAGAGTATCGCTCGGGATCGAAAGCCGGCATGCCCGCGATGCTACCACAGGCCCGATCCGCCGATCAGGCTCGTCACCACGCCGATGACGGCCGCAGCCAGCACCACGATCGGCGTCGAGGCTCGTCCTGCGACCAGTGCGGCGGCCGCCGCGGCGGCGACCGCGATCGCCAGCGGGTCGAGCGTCCCGGCCGCCAGGAAGGCGTCCCCGGCCAGACGGGCCGCCAGCAGCAGGATCGCGGCCACCACCGCCGCTCCGACGCCCGTCATCGCGCGGCCTACCCACGAGCCGGCCTGGATCGAGCGCACGAATGGCGCGAGCCCGAAGATCATCGCGAACGACGGCAGGAACGCGAACAGCGTGGCGATCGATGCGCCCGACAGGCCGGCCTGCAGCGCGGCGTCGGGCAACGCCTTCCATCCGGCCATGAAGCCGATGAACGTCACCACCAGGATCAGCGGTCCGGGCGTCGCCTCCCCCATGGCGAGCGCCGTGAACCGCTCGTCGGCCTCGAGCCAGCCGCGGGCCACCGACTCGTCGAGCGCCCAGGGCACCACGGCGTAGGCCCCGCCGATCGACAGCAGCGTGGTGGTCGTGAACAGCCGCGCGATCGCGGCGCCACGGCCGCCGGCCGCGTGCGTCGCGACGACCGCCCACAACGCGGCGGCCCACACGACCACCGACAGGCCCACGACCAGCGCGATGTGTCCGAGCGGGCGGCCGGTGGCCGTGTCGGCCGGCGGCGGCGAACCGGCCGCAGGATCGGCGGCTGGTTTCGCAGGTGGCGACGGCAGCAGGCCGCCGCAGATCGCCGCCGCGACCACGACCCAGGGAAAAGCGACGCCGGCAGCGAGGGCGGCCGCCGCCGCCGCGAGGATCGCGACGGCCCCCGGCGAGGTGACCGACTTGCGGCCGATCCGCCACGCCGCGAGGGCGACGAGTGCCACGACGGCCGGCCGGGTCCCCGCGAAGGCCGCCCGCACGAGCGGCCACGAGCCCCCGGCCGCGTGGAGCCAGGCGAGCGCCGTCACGAGCACGGCCCCCGGCAGCACGAACAGCGTCCCGGCCAGGAGCCCACCTGCGAGACCGTCCCGCCGCCAGCCCGCATAGGTCGCCAATTGCTGCGCTTCCGGACCGGGAAGGAGCATGCACAGCCGCAAAGCCGAGAGGAACTCCTCCTCGTCGAGCCAGCGCCGTCGCTCCACGAGCTCACGGTGCAGGATCGCGACCTGGCCGGCCGGCCCGCCGAAACCCACCGCGCCGATCATCAGCCACGTGCGCCAATCGCCGCTCATGTCGCCAGGTACCCCGCCCAGTCCCAGGGCCGATGCGTGCCGCCGGCAGCGAGCCCCCAGGCGGCGAGTTCGGCCTGCAGGCGATCGCAGCCGCTGCGATCGGTCACTGCATCGCCCGCGGAGCGGCGCCACGCGAGCAGCGGCACCGGCGGTGCCTCCCGCCATGCGTCGTGAGGCGGGCGGCCGGCGTCGAGCGCGACACACAGGCAGTCGATGCCGGCGGGCACGCCCCCGGGCGGCGGCGACGCGCCGCACGCCACGGCCGCCACGATCATCGTGCCCTTCAGACGGCGGAACGCCGCGGCCGCCTCCGCGTCGAGGCTCGGCACACACGATTCGGGCAGTATCGCGACCATCACCGACGGGTGCATCGCCCACCCGCGGATCCGTTCCACGACGGTATCGGCCGGGGACGTTCCCCCATCCGCCGGCTCGGCCACCGCGATGATCGCAAGGCCGGCTTCGTCGGCCGCCGTCAGCAACGGGTCCGGCGGATCGCGGACGACCGCCGCCACGCCGGCGGCACGCAGCGTCTCCACGTCCTGCGCATCAGGATGGCATGCCACCCCACGCGGCACCCAGCGCCGCCCCTCGAGCCACAGCGAGCGGCCCCGCACGCCGGACCGCCGGAGGCCGATCCACCGCGTCGCTTCCGCCACGGTCCGCCCGGCGGCGACGAGCCGCGCGGACAACAGGTAGAGATTGGGCAGTTCGGGCGTCCAGAACGCCGGCTCCGTGAGCACGGCCCTGGCCAGCAGCCCGGCGCCGCTCGAGCCGAGGTCGCCGAGCGTCGCGCCGGCCGGGAGGGTGAGCGACCGGCGGCACTCGGGGCCCGCGAGGTGGCCCTCGAGCCGCGCCACCGTCCCGGGCGCGGACGCCCGCACGAACACCTCGGCCCGCATGTCGTCGCACGGGCCGAGGATCACCTGCAGCGGTGGCCGCGCGGCGATTTCTCGGGCCTCCACCGTCACGACTCTCCTCCGGTTGCGAATCGCCGCCTGGCGAGCTCGGACAGGTGCCGCAGGTCGAGCTTGCCCGACCCGAGCACGGGGATCTCGTCGATCTCGGCGAAACTGTCCGGGGACGGGATGAACAGGTTCGGCAGGCCGCGGTCCGCGAGCCGGCGGCACACGTCGTGCGGATCCCGGTTCGTCGGCAGGTGGAACACCACGAGCCGCTCCCCCTTCCGGGCGTCGGGCACGGCCGTCACGACGGCCACGAGCGCGCCGTCCACCGCGCCCAACTCCTCGTTGATCGCCTCCTCGACCGACACGTGCGGCACCATCTCGCCACCGATCTTGGAAAATCGGCTCTCGCGGCCCGTGATCGTGATGAAGCCTTCGGCGTCGAGCTTCGCGATGTCGCCGGTGCAGTACCATCCGTCCCGGACGACCCTGTCGGTGAGATCGGGCCGATCGAGATACCCCTGCATCACGTTCGGCCCCGCAATCCACAGCAACCCCTCCTGACCGGCCGCCAGTTCGCGACCGCTCTCCCGGTCGGTGATCCGGGCGCGGCAGCCGAGGATCGGCAGCCCCACCGTGCCCTCCCGGCTGTCGGCCGGCCGACCGGGGACGTGCCGCGCGGGGGGCACGTTCGCGGCGACGAGCGGCGACAACTCGGTCGCCCCGTAGGCCTCGCTCGGCCGCACGCCGAACTTCCTCTCGAACCCGTCGCTCACGTCCGGCGTGAGCTTCTCCGCGGCGCCGAACACCGCCTCGAGCGTCGAAAAATCCTCCGCCGGCGTCCGCCGGATGTAGATCCGCAGGAACGTCGGCGTGGCCATGAGGATCGTGGCGTGGAACTCACGGGCGAGCTTGCCCACGGTCTGCCCGTCGCGCGGATCGGTGTGGTAGACCACCGCCGGCTCGAGCGTGAGCGGGGTCCAGAGGGTGGTCGTGTAGCCGTAGGAATGGAAGAACGGCAGCACGCCGAGCGCCACGTCGGCGGCGGAGAGGTGAAGCAGGGCGTCGATCGCCCGCACGTTGGAGCCGACGTTCTCGCCGGTGAGGACGACACCCTTCGGGTCGCCGGTCGACCCGGACGTGAAGATGACCGTGAGCACGTCGTCGGGGCGGATCCGCTCGAGACGCAGAAGCTTCTCGAGCAGCGGGACGGGCGTGATCGTCGCGTGTACCGCGGCGGCGACCTTGTCGAACACCGTCAACTGGGTCCGCAGGCCGCCCGCGTCGAGCAGGCGTGTCCCGAGGTCGAGCTTGACGCGGGCCAGGAAAGCGGGGCTCGAGATCACGTGCCGCAGCCGCGCCCGCTCGATACAGGTGTCGAGGATCGCCTGGCTGGTGGTGTAATTGAGGTTCACGGCGACGCGCCCCATCAGGGCGAGCGCGGCATTGACCACGGCTGCGCCGGCCGTCGGCGGCAGGAGCACGCCGACCATCCGCTCATCCGGGGCGAGCACCCGCTCGAGGACGCTGCGGGCCGCGAGAATCCGCATCAGCAACTGCCGCCCCGTGAGCCGGGTGCCGAGCGAGTCGGCCATCTTGAGCCTTCCGGAGGCGCTCCGGCAGGCATGGAGGAGTCGGCGTTGAAGAATCATGCGAGGCCGCCCCGTGACGGGTCGAGGGGATGACGAGGCTTCCGGCCGCTGAAATCGACCGCGAAAAATAGCCACTGTTCCCATTAGAATCCCGGCTGCCAAAACCCGCCACGCCGCACGGACCCGCCCATGCCCCGTTACCACCCCTCGCGGATCGAACCGAAGTGGCAGGCGTGGTGGGACGCCCACGCCACGTTCGCCTCGCCGCGGCTGCCGGGCGCCCGCAAGGCCTACGTGCTCGACATGTTTCCCTATCCCAGCGGCGACGGCCTGCACGTGGGGCATCCCGAGGGCTACACGGCCACCGACATCGTGGCCCGGGCGGCGCGGATGCGTGGCGTGTCGGTCATGCACCCGATGGGCTTCGACGCCTTCGGGCTGCCGGCGGAGGAGCATGCCATCCGCACCGGCACGCCCCCCCGCGAGAGCACCGAGCGCAACATCGCCACGTTCCGTCGGCAACTCAAGATGCTCGGCTTCAGTTACGACTGGGAACGGCAACTGGCCACGACCGACCCGGAATACGTGCGCTGGACGCAGTGGATCTTCCTGGTGTTGTTCGACACCTGGTTCGATCCGGTTGCCGGCAAGGGCCGCCCGATCGCCGAACTTCCGATCCCCGCCGACATCGCCGCGGCCGGGGAGGCGGCGATCGCCCGTCACCGCGACGTGCATCGCCTGGCATACCAATCGGAAGCGCCCGTCAACTGGTGTCCGGCCCTGGGCACGGTGTTGGCCAACGAGGAGGTGATCGGCGGCATCAGCGAGCGCGGCGGCCACCCCGTCGTCCGCATCCCGCTGCGGCAGTGGATGCTGCGGATCACAGCGTACGCCGACCGCCTCGACCGTGAACTGGACGGGCTCGACTGGCCGGCGAGCATCAAGAAGCTGCAGCGCGACTGGATCGGGCGCAGCACCGGCGCGGAGGTGGACTTCTTCATCGGTCCGGCCGGTGACGCATTCGCGGCCTGGCAGCGTGACCGGGCCCGGTCGGGCTTTCCCCCCATGCCTTCCACGGACGCCCTCCGCGTCTACACCACGCGGCCCGACACGCTGTATGGCGTGACCTGCATGGTGATCGCGCCGGAGCATCCCCTGGTGGACGCGTTGACCGCGGCCGCCCAGCGGGAGGCCATCGCGGCGTATCGTGAGGCCGCGGCCCGCAAGAGCGACCTCGATCGCACCGACCTCGCCCGGGAGAAAAGCGGCGTCTTCACCGGATCGCACGTCGTCCATCCGCTGACCGGCCGACTCGTGCCGGTGTGGGTGGCGGACTACGTCCTCGCGACCTACGGCACCGGCGCGATCATGTCGGTGCCCGCCCACGACGAGCGCGACTTCGAGTTCGCGCGGACGTTCGGTCTCGATGTCGTCACCGTCGTGGAGCCGACCGACCGGCCTCCGGCAGCAGGCGAGCTGTTCGCGGGCGAGGGGCGGGCGGTGGATTCCGGCCCCTACACCGGCCTCGACACCAGGACGTTCATCGACCGCGTCGCCGCCGATCTCGCCGCCGCCGGGCTCGGTCGCCCGGCGGTGAACTACAAGCTCCGCGACTGGCTGTTCAGCCGACAACGCTTCTGGGGCGAGCCGTTCCCCATCCTCCACGAGGTGGATGCCGACGGCAGGCCCACCGGCGTCCTGCGTGCGGTCGACGAGGACGAACTGCCGGTGCCGCTGCCGCACCTGACCGATTTCAAGCCCGGCGACACCCCCGACCCGCCGCTGTCCCGGGCCGGCGCCGACTGGCTGTTCGTGGACCGCGACGGCAGGCGGTACCGGCGCGAGACCAACACCATGCCCCAGTGGGCCGGGTCGTGCTGGTATTACCTGCGGTTCCTCGCTTGCCCTTATCGCGCCCT
>RFUD01000570.1 GCA_009923125.1 Planctomycetia bacterium | reverse complement strand
ACGTGCTCGACACCCACGAGCTTCTGGTCGAGGCCGCCGAAGAAGTAGCTGAGCCGGTTGGGATCGAGGCCGAGGCAATGGAGCACCGTGGCGTGCAGGCTCTTCACGTGGAAGCCGGCCTTGCCGTCGTGCTCGGGCGTGATCGCCGCGGCGCCGAGTTCGTCGGTCTCTCCGACGCTCACGCCTCCCTTGATGCCGCCGCCGGCCATCCACATCGTGAATCCGAACGAGTTGTGGTCACGACCGGTCCCCTCGGCGTACTCCGCCGTGGGCTGACGGCCGAACTCCCCTCCCCAGATCACGAGGGTGCTGTCGAGCAGCCCGGACCGCTTCAGGTCGGTGAGCAGCGCCGCGATCGGCTGGTCGGTGTTGCCGGCATGGAACTCGTGGTTCTTCACGAGATCGCCGTGGGCATCCCAGTTGTCGTCGTTGTGGGCGCCGCCGGAGTAGAGCTGGATGAACCGCACGCCCCGCTCCACGAGCCGCCGTGCGAGCAGGCAGCGCCGGCCGAAGTCGGCGGTGCGCGGGTTGTCGAACCCGTAGAGTTTTTTCGTCTCCTCGGATTCGCTCGCGAGATCGACCGCCTCCGGGGCGTGCTCCTGCATCTTCCAGGCGAGCTCGTAGGCGGCGATCCGGGCGGCGAGCTCGGTGTTGTCGCCGCGCGAGAGCAGGTGGGCCGTGTTCGCCTCGCGGAGGGCGTCGAGCATCGCCCGCTGGGCGGCGAGCGGCATGTCGTCCGGTGGAGCGAGATCGAGGATCGGGGCTCCCTTCGAGCGCAGGAGCGTTCCCTGGTACGTCGCCGGCATGTAGCCGCTCGACCAGTTCTTCGCGCCGGAGATCGGGCCGCCCGTGGGATCGAGCATGACGACGAAGCCCGGCAGGTTTTCATTCACACTGCCGAGCCCGTAGTTGATCCACGAGCCGAGGCAGGGAGAACCGCTCTGGATCTTGCCCGAGTTCATCTGCAGCATCGCCGAGCCGTGAATCGGCGAGTCGGCCGTCATCGAGTGGATGAAGGCGATGTCGTCCACATGCCCGGCGATGTGCGGGAAGAGGTCGCTCACCCACTTGCCGCACTGGCCATACTGCTTGAATTTCCACTTGGGCCCCACGGCCCGGCTCTCGCTCCGCTCACCGCCGCGGCCCTTCGTCTTCACCTTGATCGTCTTGCCGTCGAGTGGATAGAGCGCGGGCTTGTAGTCGAACGTGTCCACGTGGCTCGGGCCGCCGTACATGAACAGGAAGATCACGCTCTTCGCCTTGGGGGCGAACATCGGCGGCTTGGCCGCCAGCGGATTCGCGAATGGCGTGCCGGTGGCCGCATGCGTCTGGCGGGCGAAAAACCCGCCGTCGAGCAGGCCAGAGAGCGCGAGCCCCGTGAACGAACCGCCGGCCTC
>RFUD01000569.1 GCA_009923125.1 Planctomycetia bacterium | reverse complement strand
CTGCCCGGAGGCCGTGACCGCGCTCGCGGCGTTCCACGACGAGCTCGTCCGCCGTGGTCTCGCGCAGCGGGCGGCCCTGATCGGCATCAGCCGTGGCGGGCTCTACGCCCAGCGGTTCGCGGCCGAGCATCCCGGCAGCGTCAGCGTCATCTACGGCGACAACCCGGTGTGCGACATTCGGAGCTGGCCCGGGGGCAAGGGGTCCGGTCGCGGGAGCCCCAAGGACTGGGCGGCGTGCCTCGCCGCCTACACGTTCAAGGATGAAGCCCAGGCGCTCGCCTGGAAGGGAAACCCGGTGGACTCGCTCGAGACGCTGGCGAGGGCCGGCATCGCGATGATCCACTTGGTCGGCGACCGCGACGACGTCGTGCCGCCGGCGGAGAATGCACTCGTGGTCGAACGGCGTTACCGGCAGATCGGCGGCACGATCGAGGTGATCCATGAGCCGTCAAAAGGACATCATCCCCACGGTCTCGAGGATCCGCAGCCTGTCGTCGATTTTGTCGTGGCCCACGCCGCGCCCGACGCTCACCGCCCCTCCGCCCCCTACGACGTGCGACCCGCGGCTCGTCCGCCATACTTCCATGTCCGGTACGAGGCCTCCGCGAAACCGGGGGGACTGATCTTTCCGGTCACGTACACGGCCTGGCTGCCCCCCGGCGTGGACCGACTGCGAGGCGTGATCGTCCACCAGCACGGGTGCGGCGAGGGTTCATGCAAGTCGGGCCTGACGGGGGCTTACGACCTCCACTGGCAGGCCCTGGCCCGGAAGCACTCCTGCCTGCTCGTCGCCCCGTCGTACGAACAGCCGGAGAAGGCCGACTGCCAGATGTGGTGCGACCCGCGCAACGGGTCCGCTGCGGCGTTCCAACGCGCGCTCGGCGACCTGGGCCGCATGACGGGCCACCCGGAAGTCGCCGACGTGCCCTGGGCGTTGTGGGGGCACAGCGGCGGCGGGCACTGGGCCGGTGGAATGACGCTGCTTCATCCCGATCGCGTCGTGGCTGCCTGGCTGCGTTCCGGCGTACCGCTCTTCGAGGCCGACGAGAAGCGGCCCGGCATCAAGCCGCACCCGCTGCCCGATGGCGCACTGACGGTGCCGATCATGTGCAACCCTGGCACCCAGGAAGGCTTCACCGTCACCGACGGACGGTTCAAGATCGTCTGGCCGGCGAACAAGAAGTTCTTCACGACCATCCGCTCGCGGGGCGGGCTCGTCGGCGTGGCGATCGACCCGAAGACGGCCCACGAATGCGGCAACCAGCGCTACCTCGCGATCCCCTGGCTCGATGCATGCCTCTCGGCACGCCTCCCGCAGCCGGGCGACACGGCCCTCCGGCCGATGCCGGCCGCCGACGCCTGGCTGGCTCCGATCGAGGGGGACGAGGCGGTGCCCGCGGCGACGCACC
>RFUD01000568.1 GCA_009923125.1 Planctomycetia bacterium | reverse complement strand
CGATCAGGCCGCGGATCAGGCGGAAGAGGGGCCGACGGCTGGGCATACCGGGCATTGTAAAAGCGGTTTCGCGCGAGGCAAAAATCGGCGGCTGCTATACTCACGCCGCCATGCAGCCCTCCGCCCAAGCGCCCTCGCCCACCGCTCGGCTCGTCGATCTCATCTCCCGCAAGGCGCTCAAGCGGGGCACGTTCCGGCTCGCCTCGGGCCGGGAGGCCAGTTTCTACCTCGACGCCAAGCAGGTCGTGCTCGACGCCGAGGGGTCGATGCTCGTCGGACAGGCGATCCTCGAGCGGCTCCGGGCGCTGCCGCAGTTCCCGGATGCCGTCGGCGGGATGTCGATCGGCGCCGATCCGATCACCGCCGCCGTCGTCACCATGGCCGGAGTCGCCGGCCACCCGCTCAAGGGCTTCATGATCCGCAAGGAACCGAAGGATCACGGGACGAAGCGCTACGTGGAAGGGCCCGTCGAACCGGGCCAGCGGGTGGTGATCGTCGAAGACGTGACGACGACCGGCGGGTCCTCGCTGGTGGCGATCGACCGGGCCCGTGACTTCGGGCTCGTGGTCGAGCGGGTGGTGACGGTGATCGACCGGCTGGCGGGCGCCGAGGCCGCGTTCGCCGCGCAGGGAATCCCCCTGGAGTCGCTCGTCACGATCCGCGACCTGGGCATCGAGCCCGACGCGGCGTGAGCCCGACGCTTGCCCGGCTGCCCGACGGAGCCATAGGCTGACGACGGAGCCCGAGCCGACCGCCGGCGGAACCATCGCATGCCCTGGCGCCGTATCCAACCGCTGTTCGTCGCCGCCGTGATCGCTGGGGCGACCGGCCTCGGCGTCCCGCCCGCCGGGACCGCGCGGGCCGACGCCGGCTCACCGGACGAGCTGGCGGCGTTGATCGCCGCGCTCGGTGACGACGACTACCACCGGCGTGAATCGGCGGCGGCCGCGCTGCGGGCGTTGGGTCCCACGGCGCTCGACGCGCTGCTCGCCGCCGCCGAGACGAGCGGCGACCTCGAGGTCTCCCTGCGCGCGCAGTGGCTCGTCGAGGCGATCCCGTTCGAGATGCCGCACGATCCTCCCGAGGTCGTGAAACTGCTCGCCCGGTTCAAGCGCCGCGGGTTCGCCGATCGCGTTCAGGCGATGCATCGCCTCCTGCGGGTGGACGACGACGGCGGCATCGAGGCGCTGGCCCGTGTCGTGCGGCTCGATCCCTCCACGGCCGGCTCGCGCGTGGCGGCGGCGCTCCTCGCCCGGGAGTGGCGGCCGGACGACCCCGACTGGCCGGAGATTCGGCGTCGAATCGAGGCGGGGCTCGGCCCGAGCCAGCGTCCCGCGGCGCGGTTTCTGACGGCGCTCGTGGGGTTCACGGGCTCCGACCTCGCGGACCGCCGCGCGGCATGCCTCGCC
>RFUD01000567.1 GCA_009923125.1 Planctomycetia bacterium | reverse complement strand
CAGGGCCGCGCTCCAGTCGCCCAAGCGGGCGATCGTGGCGGGCCCGGGCAATCCGCCGGTCGTCGTGGACGAGACGGCCGACCTCGACAACGCGGCCCGTTCGATCATCGCGGGCGCGGCCTACGACAACAACCTCCTGTGCATCGGCGAAAAGCAGGTGTTCGTCGTGGCGAGCGTCTTCGACCGGATGCTGTCCGCCATGGAGAAGGCCGGGGCCCTGCGGCTCTCCGCATCGCAGGTCGACGCGCTCACGAAGCGGGCGATCGTGATGAGCGGCGAGGGGGTCCATCGCCACTGGGTGCCGTGCAAGGACCTGCTCGGCAAGGACGCCGCGGTCCTGGCGAAGGCCGCCGGCGCCACGGCCCACGACGGGCTGGAGCTCGTGTTCGGCGAGACCGACGTGGACAACCCGTTCGTGCCCACCGAGCAGATGATGCCGTTTCTGCCGTTCGTCCGCTGCAAGGACGTGGACGAGGCCATCGAGCGGGCCCATGAGAGCGAGCACGGCTTCCGCCACACCGCGATCATCCACTCCAACAACGTCCGCACCATGACCCGCATGGGCCGGCTGCTCGACACGACCCTGTTCGTGAAGAACGGGCCGAGCGTGGCCGGCCTCGGCCTCGGCGGCGAAGGATATCTGTCGTTCTCGATCGCCACGCCGACCGGCGAGGGCGTGACCACGCCGCTCACGTTCACCCGCCAGCGCCGCTGCACGCTCGTGGACGACCTCCGCATCCTCGGCAGCGCCGATTGAGGGTGGGCCCTCCGGCCCGTCGCACCGACACCACGTTTTTCAGGCAGCACACCGCCCACATGCAACTCGCCCGCATCCTCGGCACCGCCGTCGCCACCGTGAAGCACCCGTCGCTCTCCGGCGCGAAGCTCTGCGTCGTGCAGCCGGTGATGGCCGACCGGATCGCAGCGGACGGCGACCCGCAACTGGCGATCGACACCATCGCCGCCGGCGTCGGCGATCTGGTGGTGATCACCAGCGACGGCCGGCTGCTCCGCGAGGTGCTGAAGTCGGACGCCACGCCGGCCCGCTGGAGCACCGTCGCCCTCATCGACAACGCCTGACCGCATGACGGCATGACCTCATGAACCACGACCCCGAAACCATCCGCCGGCTCGTCGCCGAAGTCATCGCCCGCGTCACCGCGGATGCGACAGCAGCCGCGCCGACGGCCACGGTGGCATCCGCCTCCGGCCAGCCACAGGGCCGGCCCGGCGTGCAGATCCACCACACGGTGGTCGCGGCTCAGGCGGTCTCGCATCAGGTTGTTCCGGAGAAGGTGGTCACGCTCGCGGTCCTCGAACGCCTGCCCGCGGGCACGGCCCGCGTGGTCGTCGCCGCGGGCGCCGTCATCACGCCCTCGGCCCGTGAGCATGCCCGCGATGCCGGCATCG
>RFUD01000566.1 GCA_009923125.1 Planctomycetia bacterium | reverse complement strand
AGCCGCTCGCGGATCGAGGCCACGCGGCCGAGATGCCCGACGTGGTACTGCGGCATCGCGCCGACCCAGCGGTCGATCTGCACGTGCCGCGGGATGCCCCGGGCGCCGACCACGGCGGAGAGGTCGCCGCGCACGAGTTCGACGAGCGCCCCGTCGTCGAGCAGCGCCGCCCCCGGGTCGAGCGCGCCACCCACGAAGACCCGCAGGAGCACGTGCCCCGCCGGCGCGCGGCCCGGATACTTGGAACTGGAGAAGCTGACGGCGAGGATGCGGCATCCGGCTCGCCTCGGCACGACGACTCCGGCGGCGTCGAGCGGATGCGCGACGTCTTCGCGGGCGTATCCCAGCGACACCACCGCCGAGCCGGCGTACTCGATGGCGTCGAGCACCGAGGCCAGCGACGCATCGACCTCCGACACCAGATGCGCCGCCACCGGGGTCCGCGTGGCTACGACCACTCCCGCGGCACGCAGCGGCGGGCCCGCATCGAGGTCCACGATCCATTCAACACCCGCACGGGTGATTCGCCGCACCGCGGCGGTGCGAAACTCGACGCCCCGTTCCACGAGGCGGGCGACGAGGGCCGCCGGCAGCGTCCCCATGCCGTCGGCGAGCGTGACGAACTGCCCGTACCGCGCCCCGGCCGCCGTTCCGGCGCGACCGGCGTGCCGCCGCCGCCGTTCGCCTGCGAGCAGTCCCCCGGACCGCTCCATGGCGAAGAACTCGGGACAGGCCGCCGCCATGCTGAGCCGGGCCGGATCGGCGGTCCAGATGCCGGCGGCGAGCGGCTGAACGAGCGTCTCGAACGCCTCGCGTCCGAGACGTCGCACCGCGAAGTCCTCCAGCGATTCATCCTCCGAGTCGTCGTGTCGTCGCGGCACGAACGCCTCGCCCAGGACTCGAGCCTTGCCCAGGGGCGAGAGGAGCGGCGAGCCGAGAATGCCGGTGACGCTGCCCGGTGCGACGAGGCGAAATCCCGGGGGCGCGGGCACGGTGCGACCGCGATGGAAGATGAGCGCCCGGCGCACGGCGGGTTCGATCCCGATGAGTTGCGGGACGAGCCCCAGCCGGCGCACGAGATCGAGTCCCTCGGGACGGGCCGCGAGGAAACTGTCGGCCGACCGCTCGATCAGCCAGCCGTCGTGGCGGACGGTGTCGAGCACGCCGCCGCAACGCCCGGTGGGTTCGACGACGACGATCCTGCGGGCCCCGCGTTCGAGCAGTGTCTCGGCCGCCGCGAGTCCTGCCAGACCGCCGCCCGCGACCACGAACGCCCGCGATTCCGCGCCGGTGGTGGAAGGCCCGATCCCTGTCATGCCGTCGCATTGTATCTCCGTGGCCGGCCTTGGCGGGGCAGTCTGGGGAGACGGGGTGGACCGGCGTCGTGCCGTCACGGCCGGCGACCGGAGG
>RFUD01000565.1 GCA_009923125.1 Planctomycetia bacterium | reverse complement strand
TCGTAGCAGTAGAGGTTGTGGAGCGTGTTGATCGAGATCACGAGGTCGAAGCTCTTGTCGGGGAACGGGAGTTTTGCGGCGCTGGCCTCGTGGAGGAACGGTTTCACTTCCTCCTTCGCGTGGTCCAGTGCGTAGCGGGAGACATCGATCCCCACCACCTCCACGCCCGGAACCGCCTGCGTGAAGTCGTAGAGCAAGAACCCCTTGCCGCAGCCGACATCGAGGATCCGGTCGCCCGGCTTGATGCCGTACTGGGCCACCATCGTGTCAGCCACCTTTCGCCAGCGGCCGTCGTAGTTGTAGCCGCCATAGCCCGTGCGGCGGTCGCCGTCCCAATAGTCCTTGCCCCACTGCTTGGCGAGTTTGGCGGCCTCGGCCTTGGGAAACTCGGTCACGCGGGCCACGTAGTCGCGCTTCGTGGCTTTGTGGACGCTGGAGAGAAAATCGACGTAGGCCATTGGGTTTACGCTTCCAGGCGGGCCAGGGCGGCATCGACCTTGTGGAGTTGCTTTAAGCGACGCACGGCATGGCTTTCGTCCGTGCGGGCGAATGACCGGCGGTCGTCCCCCACCGGCAGGAACTCATTGAGCATAATGCAGCACCACTTGAGTTCGTAGGTGGGCAGGAGAAGGGCGACGCGGTCGCGGATACCGGCATCGCCGGTCGCGGAGATGGCGGCTGCCAGAAAACGCTCGAAATGCTCCTTCGGCACCGGCACGGCCGGCTGACAGAAGAAGTCGCAGACGGTCTTGGCCGGGTCGTCCCAGCCGGCGTACTCGAAATCGATGAACTTGAGGCCGGAGGCAGTCACGAGGCAGTTGTGGAAGCCGAAGTCGGAGGGGCTCAGCACTCGGGCTGCGCTGGGGAGCGAAGCATCGAGCAGCGGGCAACCGGCGGCCACTGTAGCCCGCACGTCGTTCCACGCTGGCATGAGCCGGGTGGCAACGAGCCTTTGGGCTTTGCGGTGCAGGTCTGACTCGGGGGCGATCGTGGCGAGCCTCGCCACGCGCCGATCGACGCAGGCGAGGTGTTCGGCGATCGAGAAGCAGGCCTCGGAGGCGATCGGCAGCCGCGCGGCTGCCGGATCGTCGCGATGACGGTTGACGGCCGCGAAGAAAGCGGCCGCCTCGTCGACGTGCGCCGCCGTCACCTCGCCGGGGGCGAGCTTACGGCCCGCGATGAATTCGTAGAGGCCGAGCCCTGCGGCACGGTCGCAGGCCAGCGGCTGCGGCAACGCCCGGATGCCGTGGTTCCAGGCGAAGCTCGTGAAGGCATACTCCGCCGCGAGCCTGTCGCGCGGGTCGGCGGGATGCTGGAAGTATTCCTTGAGGAGTACGGGGCCGGCGGCCGTTTCGACGCGGTAGACGCGGTTGTTGCCGCCGCCGGGGAGCCGCTCGATAGCGAGGGCGG
>RFUD01000564.1 GCA_009923125.1 Planctomycetia bacterium | reverse complement strand
CTCCAGAGTGTCGCGATCCCGTATCTCGTGGGCGAACGTCGCGGCGTCGGCTGCGAGTTGGGCACTGTCCATCTTCACGACGGCGTGTCTGGTGGCCGTGGGCTGGTTTGGCCATCAGACACACTGGTCATTCGGCTTCGGCGGGCACTCAGGCGGGCATCACGATCCAGCCGCCGGCCATGGCACGCCGCCCGCTGCGGAGGCGGCGGCTTCCACAGCGGCCGCGGTGGACGGTACGGTCCAGTTTCGCTCCCAGGAAGCGCTCGATCGCACGGGTATCGAAGTGCAGCCCGTCGAACAGCGGCCCATGGTCAGCGAACTCGTCGTCAACGGCGTTGTCGCCTACGACGAGCGGCGGATCGCGCAGCTCTCGACGCGGGTGCCCGGGAGCATCTGGCGGGTCGAAAAGCATCTGGGCGACCACGTGCGGCGGGGCGACGTGTTGCTCGTCATCGACAGCCAGGACGTCGGGCAGCTCAAGGCGGAATTCCTCAACGCGCTTGTCGTGCATGAAACCCGGCGCGAGCAGCTCGCGATCCTGGAGGAGGTCAAGAGCGCGGTCATGGGCCGGCAGCTCCGCGAGGCGCGGGCCGCGCTCCGTGAAGCCCGCAATCATCTCGTGAATGCCGAGCAGTCGCTCGTGAATCTCGGGTTCGACATCGCGGTCGCAGACTTCGAGCCGCTCGACGATGACGCCCGGGCGGCGAAGATTCGCACGCTCGGCCTGCCGCCCACGCTGACAGCCACGCTGCCGGGCGACCGCATGACGTCGAACCTGCTTCCGCTCTATGCCCCCTTCGACGGCATCGTCGTGGGCCGCGAAGCGGTGGTCGGCGAGGTGATCGAGGCCGCCAAGCCGATCTTCGAGGTCGCCGACGTGTCGACGATGCTTCTCGTGCTCAACGTCAGCAAGGAGGATGCCGCAAAGGTGGCGATCGGGCAGCGGGTGAAGTTCCGCCCGGACGGCTCGAGCGAGGAGTATGCGAGCACGATCACGTGGATCAGCACGGAAGTGAACGAAGAGACCCGCACGCTGCAGGTGCGGGCCGAGGTGCAGAACGATGCCGAGCCGCTCGCGGCGGCCCGCGGGCTCCGCGCCAACACGTACGGGGCCGGCCGGATTGAAGTCGACCGTCGCGGGACCGCCGTGGTCGTGCCGCGGCAGAGCGTGCAGTGGGACGGTAGTCGCTGGGTCGTGTTCGTGCCTGCGGGCGAGGCGTCGGAGCTGTTGTCGCGCGCTGGCGGAGAGAAGGCGAAGGAGGATCCCGGGGCGATTTCGCGACTTCGGGCGTGGGCGGCTGCGCGAGCGGAGAGCGATCTGATTTCGCGGCTGGAGGACGAGCCGTGGCAGTTTGATTTTTTTACATTGATCAGGCGGATGGAGGCGATGCACGCGGATCGGCCTCGGCTG
>RFUD01000563.1 GCA_009923125.1 Planctomycetia bacterium | reverse complement strand
CCGCCAGCACGGCCGGCAGGTTGGCGATCGGCGCCAGGTCGTTGCTGAGGTTGAGGGTGCCCGCCGCCACACTTCCGGCCAGCGACAACGCGGTGGCCGTGACGCCCTGCAGTTCGACGACGCTGAAGGCCCCGACGGTGTCCCGGGGGGCCACGGCGGTGTGTTGGGTGTAGACGTAGGTGCGGACGCCCGAGAACGTCTCGTCGGCGAAGCTGGCGGTCGTGAAGGCGACGGAGACGCCCGCGACACCGAGATCGTTGGACCGCAGGTAGTCGATGGCCGCAGCCACCCGGGCCGCGCTGCTCATCGCCAGCGGGGCCACGAACGTCCGCGCGACGTCGAACGTGACGATGCCGCTCCTGATCCGATGGCTGGCGATCGGGTTGCCCGCGATCGTCAGATTTCCCAGCCGGGCGCCCTGGACGGTCGCATTGGCCGCGACCCGCGCATCGATGCCGGCGGCGGTCATGCGCAGCGACTCGCCCGCATTCACCCCGTCGGCCAGCAGGAAGTCAGAGATCCGCACCGCCCCGGAGAACGTGCCGGTGTCACCGATTCCCCCGAGCGTCACGTAGCCGTTGCCCCGCTCCAGCGCGAATGCATCGACCCCGGGGCCGCCGACGAGCGTGGCCGCGCCGTTCGCCCCGAGCAGGATGTCGGGACCACCACCGCCGCGGATGACCACGCCCGCCCCGTCGGGGGCCTCGAGCAGGTCGCTCCCCTCGGTGCCCACGATGTCGGGCGACACGTAGACGAGGCCGTCGGTGGTGATGGTGTAGAGCGCCAAGGCGAGCCGCAGGTTGACGGGCGTGGCCGCCGTGCCGGCGATCGCTGCATTGGGGTTGAAGTCGATCAGCGTGGGGACGGGAGGAGCCGAGCCGATGTAGTCGCGGGACCGCACTGCCGTCGGACTACCGGCCGTTCCCTGCATCAGTTTGACGAACAAGGGGCCGGCGTAGGTGCCCAGGGCCGCCTGATTGACGACGAGGTTGACTCCCGAGGCGTTCTTGACCGTGGACCAGGCCAGCAGGGCGTCGTCGGCGAAGCCGGCGTCGGACGAGAACAGCACGAGGACGTCGCGGCCCCGCACCGCCGGGACGGTCAACCCGATCGTCCCGAGATTGATGCCATCGGCGGTGTTCACGCGGGTGATCGGCCCGCTCAGGCGGCCTTCGACGAGCAGACCGGACACGGCGAACTCGACCCGCACGTCCGCCCCGTCGATCGACACCAGCCCGGAGTCGTCGTAGGCCAGAATTTCGTCGCGGGCCGGCCCATCGAGCGGCGTCCCGCCCACGGCCGCCGAAAACAACCGCCCCTCGTCGCCCGCCGCGTCACCACCGCCGAGGCGATGGTCGATCGCGTGGCCGAGCTCCTCCAGGACGACGCTCGCGACCGCGGCCGGCGCCGCG
>RFUD01000562.1 GCA_009923125.1 Planctomycetia bacterium | reverse complement strand
GCCCAGTCGAACGCCGCCACCAGGGGCAGGATCGCGGCGGTCGTCTCCTTGGCGGCGCCGCCGAGGATGGCGAATGCCCCGGCCGCAACCGCCGCCGGCAGACTCCCGCGGGCGAGCGCCACGACCGCCGCATCGAAAGACGACAGGATGAAAAACGCCGCGAGCGACTCCGCCCGTTGAATCACATACGTGTTGACCGCGGTGTGCAGGGGATGGGCGGTCCAGAGGACCGCCGCGCAGGTGGCGGAGAGCGTCGCATCAGCGTGCTGGAAGCCACCGAGCCGCAGCAGGCGGCGGGCGATGTCGTAGACCAGGAGCGTGTTGACCAGATGGATCGCGAGGTTCACGATCCGAAAGCCTGGCCGCCAGAGGCCGTGGACGGCGTAGTCGACCGCGAGCGTGAGGTTCAAGAGCGGCCGGCTGTCGTGGGTGCGGCCCCCTTCGGCCTTCGTCACCAGCACGTCCCGCAGCGGCCAGAGCCTGCGGATCGACGAGTTCTCGACGATCGAAACCTCGTCGTCGAACACGAACGCGCCGTCGAGGGCATTGCTGTAGCCGCCGACGAGGACGGCGGTCGCGATCGCGCCGACGCCCGCGACCCATGCCCAGACCGAGGTCTTCAGCGGGCCATGCAGCCTGCTCACTCGTTTTTGAAGTCCTTCATCACGGCATCGACCTGCTCGCCGACGTCGCGCGACTGTTTTTCAGCCGGCTTGCCGGCCGTCCCGGTGGTACCGGTCGCATCGCAGCCGACCGCAGCGACGACTCCTGCCAGCAAGAGCATCGGCAGGCACCAGCGGGTGCAAACGGCACCGGGATCACCCGTCAGCCCGCAGTTGAACAGTGTTCCCATGGCTTATCGAATCCTCATGAAAGAGAATACTCTTCGACATTTACGATACCGTTTTTGCGTCTCCTCACAATCCTCGCCCAATGAAACTCAGCATCGTCGTGCCCGTCTACAACGAACGGGACCTGGCTCCACAGGCCCTGGCCCGGATCGAGGCCGCCCCGCTGCCGGAGGGCGTCTCCCGGGAGATCATCCTCGTGGACGACTGCTCCACCGACGGCACCCGCGAGTGGCTGCAGGAGTTCGCAGCAGCACGGCCCCATGTCGTGCTCAAGCTGCATGAAGTGAACAAGGGGAAGGGCTCCGCCCTGCACACGGCCTTCGCGGCGGCGACCGGCGAACTGGTGATCGTGCAGGATGCCGACCTCGAGTACGACCCCCGCGAGATCGCCACCGTCTTGGAGCCCTTGCTCGACGGCCGGGCCGACGTCGTCTTCGGCACGCGGTTCCTCGGCCACACGCACCGCGTGCTCTACTACTGGCACTCGGTCGGCAACTGGCTGCTCACCACCTTGAGCAACATGCTCTCCAACGTGAACCTCACCGACATGGAGTGCTGCTACA
>RFUD01000561.1 GCA_009923125.1 Planctomycetia bacterium | reverse complement strand
CCGAAGCCCGTCTTGGGCTGCTGCTTGTAGCGGGCGAGCTGCTCGGCCTCGCGCTTCTCCTCCTCCAGTCGTGCGATCCGGGCGCGGAGCATCTTGATCGCCGTGGCCCGGTTCTTGTGCTGGCTGCGCTCGCTCTGGCACTGCACGACGATCCCCGTGGGGAAGTGCGTCAGCCGGATCGCGCTCGACGTCTTGTTGACGTGCTGGCCGCCGGCGCCGCTCGCGCGAAACACGTCCTCGCGGATGTCCTCGTCGCGGATCTCGACCTCGGAGTCGTCGTCGGCGATCTCGGGCGACACGTCAACGGCCGCGAAACTCGTCTGCCGCTTGCCTTCGGCGTTGAAGGGGCTGATCCGCACGAGCCGATGGATGCCCGTCTCGCCCTTGAGATACCCGTAGGCCCAGGGCCCGCGGATGGCCACCGTCGCGCTCTGGATGCCGGCCACCGCGTCGTCCTGCCGGTCGAGCAGCTCGACCGCATGGTCGTGCTTCGATGCCCAGGCGGAATACATCCGCAGGAGCATCTCCGCCCAGTCGTTGGCATCGGTGCCGCCGTCGCGGGCGTTGATCGAGACGATGGCGTCGGAGCCGTCGTGCGGGCCGGAGAGCAGCGAGGTCAGCTCGAGGGCATCGACCAGCTTCTCGAGCCGGTCGGCCTCCTGTGCCAATTCCCCTTCCAGCGACAGGTCTTCCCGGGCCAGTTCCTCCAGCGCCTCCAGATCGGAGGCGACCGCGAGCGCCTCGTCGAGCGGCTTGAGGACGGAGTTGACGCTCTTCAGCTCGGCGACCGTAGCCTGGGCCTTCTCGTTGTCGTCCCAGAATCCGGCCCGCCCCATGGCCTCCTCGATCCGCATGGCCGACTGCTTGCGTCCGTCCCAGTCAAAGAGAGTCTCGCAGCTGGAGGAGTCGGGCGCGGATGGCATCGGCACGGTTGAAGAGGGCGGTATCCATACCGCTGATTCTACGGCCCCCGGTCGCCGCCGTGAAGCCGGGACATCGCTCGAGGCATCACGCCGCCATCATCTCCGTCGCGCGTTGAACGCATCGACCGAGGCGAAGGCGGCGGCGAGGGCCGCACGGGAGAGGCCGTCGTCGTTGAAGATCAACCCCGCGGCCCGGCGCGCCGTCGCCGAGAGCGTCGCACTCGTGACCCCCGAGAGGCCGACGAAGAACTGCTCGTTGGCCTCGCGCACCCGGTCGGCGATGATCCACACGCCGACCGTCGCGGCGCGCTGCCCGGCGGGAATCGTGACCACGCCACGGGCCGCGACGTAGTCGCGACCGGCCGTCGCCGTCCCGTTGGCGGTGGCCCAGCGGACGGTGACGGGCTGCGAGGAGGCGGCGGACACCGAGATCGTGAACGTGAGGAGCGTCCGGCCCGCGTTGCCCTCGATCGCGGCGGCCGAGGCGATCGAC
>RFUD01000057.1 GCA_009923125.1 Planctomycetia bacterium | reverse complement strand
GCTGGAGGCCCGCAGCGAACGTCCGGCGAGACGGTACGGGGTGACCCCGAGCCGGGTTGGGCGCGTTGAGGGAAGGCATGACAGGCTGGAGCCTGTCGTGCGGCAAGCGAGACGCTTGCCCCACAGGACGGCAAGCGCCGTGCCGAACTGGATTGGCTGGAGGCCCGCAGCGAACGTCCGGCGGCCTCATCCCCGGGCGGTCACGGCACGCGGGCGATCACGCACTTGAGGTACTCCCCCTCGAGGCAGCTCGCGCTCACCGGGTGGTCCGGCGCGGCGCCGCGGCATTCGAGCAGCTGGATCGGGCGCCGGGCCCGCTGGGCGACGCCGGCGAGCATCTGCAGGAAGTCGTCGCGCGAGACGGAGCCGGAACAGGAACAGGTGACGAGGATCCCGCCCGGTTCGAGGAGGCCCAGGGCGACGCGGTTGATCCGGTGGTAGGCCCGCAGGGCGTCGTCGAGCGAGGCGCGGCTGCGGGCGAACTTCGGCGGGTCGAGCACGACCATGCCGAACCGCTCGCCGGCGGCGGCGAGGGCGTCGAGCCGCTCGAAGGCGTCGGCCGTCTCCACGGCCACGTTCGCCGCGCCGTTCAGGTCGGCGTTGGCCCGGGCGAGCGCCGTCGCCTTGCCGCTGGAGTCCACGGCGAGCACGCTCGCGGCCCGGCCGGTGACGGCGCAGGCCACGGCAAACCCGCCCGAGTAGCAGAACATGTCGAGCACGCGGCGGCCGTGGGCGTAGCGGGCGGCCACGTGGCGATTGTCCCGCTGGTCGAGGTAGTAGCCGGTCTTCTGCCCCTCGGTGAGATCGATGCCGAACCGCAGGCCGTGTTCGTGGACGAAGATCGGACCGGACGGCGCGCTGCCGCGGACGAGCCGGTCGGCCAGATGCAGGCCCTCCAGTTTCGACAGCCCGCGTTCGGCACCCCGCAGCAGGATTCCCCTCGGGGCGACGAGCGCCTCGAGCGCATCGCAGATCACGTCGAGCCGGTGGGCCATCGCCAAGGCCGTCACCTGGACCGCGAGGTAGTCGCCGTAGCGGTCCACGATCAGGCCGGAGAGATCGTCCCCCTCGCTGTTGACGAGCCGGGCCGCTCCCGCGCGATCATCGAGCCCGAGCGCCCGTCGCAGGCCGACGGCCGTCTCCACCCGGCGGCGCCAGAAACCGGCGTCGAGCCGCGTGGCCGGATCGAAGGCGTAGAGGCGGACGCGAATCCGGCTCGTCGAGTTCCATAGCCCCCGGCCGACGAACTGCCCGTCGTGGGTCGCGAGATCGACCACGGCCCCGTCGGCGGGCTCGCCCTCCACCTTGAGCACGGCCGAATCGAGCACCCACGGATGGCGGCCGAAAAACGGCCGGGCCCGCCGGGGCTTGAGCAGCACGTTCGCGGTCGGCAGTCCCTCGCCGGCGTCGGGCACGGGCGCCGTGTCAGGCATGCACGACCTGCTTGGCCGGCCCCGGCAGCACGTGCGGCGTCGGGAGAGCGTCGGTGCCCGGGTCGGCCTTCACCTTGCGCCGACCCTCGCGACGCGCCTTCCGGCGCTCGATCCGCTGCACGCTCCAGCCGAACACGGCCCCGAGCGGGCCGGCGAGCAGGGCCGGCATGAGAACGAGGTTGCCCACGAGGGCGATCGTGAGCATCGACAGCATCATGTGTCCGAAGCGCTGCGTCGGGCCGAACGGCGAGAGCGAAAACACGGACAGCCCGATGCCGATCACGCCCCAACTCTGATACATCGCCCGGGCGCAGCCCTTGTAGGCGAGCATCACCGCCTGCTTGCGATCGAGCCCCTCGGCGATCCCGCGCCGGAACCAGAGCATGAAGTGGACGACGTCGTCCACCGTCACGCCGAGCGCCACGCTGGGCGCCATCACCGTGCCGATATCGATCAGCATGTTGCCGGTGCCGAGCGACTTGAGCAGGGCGTTGCCCCAGCCCATGCCGCCGAACACCATCACCGCCGGGAACGCGGCAGGCAGGAGGAGCACGAGCCCGGCCGACGCGGCGCGGCAGAGCACGATCATCACCACCACGATGATCGCGAAGTCGGTGATGAAGCCGGCGATCAGGCCATCGAGCAGGGAGTGCTGCGCCTTGTAGACCAGCGGCACGAGGCCGGTGTAATCCACCTTGATGCCGGTGACCCCGTCCCGCTCCAGGCCGGCGATGATCGGATCGATCTTCGCCTGCAGGTCTCGGCGGAACAGGGCGTAGTCCACCTCCTTGACGGCGCTCACGCGGGCGCTGATCCGCCAGAGTTCCTCCTCGCGGCCGTCGGGATGCTTCGCGTCGCGGAGGTAGTCCCCCTCCAGGAATTCGCCGCGGTGGGCGATGAGCCGCCGGTTGAGCACGCTCCGCTTCGTACGGGCGCCGAGGCCGAAGGCGCGGGCGGCAGCACCGCCGAGGCCGTCGCCGCCGTCGCCGCTGTCGAGGCTGCGGCCGAAGGTCACCGTCGACAGCGAACTGCCCACCTCGTCGAGCGTGCCGATCTCCTTCTGGATGCGACCGACGAGTTCCATCCGCTCGAGGAAATTCAGGTCGCACGACTGCTGATCGCAGCGGACGAGGATCTCCATCGGCACCAGCGGCCCGAGCTTCGCCTCCAGCCACCGGTAATCCTCGCGGATCCGCGCCTTCGGCGAGAACAGCCGCATCAACTGCACGCTGCTCTCGACCCGGGTCATCCCGTATCCCACGGCGGCCATCGCGAGCAGGCACGTGGTCGCGACGAAGGCGTGGTGCCGGGTGATCCACTCGCCGGCCTTCCACCAGCGGCCCTGTTCCATCGGCTGCCAGTCGTCGCGGTCCTCGTCGCCCGCGAGTTTCCCGAGCTTGAGCTTCGGGGGGAACAGTTCGAGCGCCGCAGGCATGAAGAACACGAGGATCAGGAAGCTCACGACGACGCCGACCGCCGAGAAGATGCCGAACATCTTGATCGGCACCAGTTCGCTGACGGCGAGGGTCGCCAGGCCCACGGCGGTCGTGCCCGTGGCGAGCGACAGCGGGAGCAGGGCGTGGTGGACCGCGCGGCCCGCCGCGCCCTCCTGGATGCCCGTCTCCGCGAGCTGGTCGCGGTAGTAGTTGGCGAGATGGATGGCGCCGCTCGTCGTCGCCACGTACACCAGCGACGGCATCGTGAGCAGGATCGCATCGACGGGGTAACCGGAGTACCAGACGACGGCCAGGCTGGCGAACATGCTGTACACGCCCGAGGCGAGCACCATGCCGACGAGCGCCTTGCTCTTGAGGCTCCACCAGCTGACGAAGAAGCCGACGACGAGCGAGAGACCGAACAGGATCGTGACGCTCGTCTGGCCGGCCTTGTCGATCGACACGTTGTCCACCGGCGGGCCGCCCATGTGCAGCGACTGCTCCGGGATTCCGCACTCGTCCTGGGCGACCCGCTTGATCAGGTCGATGGTGCCGTGGAGGTTGGCCCGGGCCGTGTCGGCCAGCGTGAGCACGAGGCAGGTCTGGCGCTGGTCGAGGTCGTCGGCGGGGGAGCCGGCCTCGACGCCCGCCGGCGGGGGGCCGATCAGGGCTCCGGTGAGGCGTGCGATCGCCTCCGAGCGGTCGAGGTTCAGCGGTTCGGACGTCATCCGCTCGACGGCCCGCGGGCCGGTCTGGGCGGTCTTGAAGTACAGCGGCCGATCGATCCGGGAGGCTTCCTCCGGCGGCGGGAGGAGCTTCCGGGCCAGCAGTTCCAGCCGGGGATCGCTCATCGTGCAGCCGTCCCAGCTGATGAGGATGAATTCCTCACCCTGGAAACTGCGGCGGAAGAACCGGTAGACCTGCGTTTCGGGGTATTCGAGGGGCAGCCACCCCTTCACGTCGTTGCGGTTGTTCCCCTTGGCCTTGATCGCCCCCACCACCACCATCGGCAGCAGGAACACGAGGACCGCCATGATCCCCACGCTGTACCGCTGATAGAAGTTGGGTTTGTGGGGTGACGTCATGCCGAAACCGCCCGAGACGCTGAAATCCTCGCGCCGCACCCCTGAACCGTACAGGGGATTTCGGGGTCAGTCCATATCGTTCCGACCCTCGGAAAGCAGATTTCCAGTCGCGATGTCGGCCCTAAGTGTTTCAGCGGGAAGAGTTTCCGTTCACAGAACGGGTCCCCCAGACGGCACAATCGGCCCGTCCGACGCCCTGCCGACGGCCGACGGAGCGTTGCTCAGGGGGCTGTTTCCGCCGCTTGAAAGCCACATGTCTTGTGGGAGCCGTCGCAGAACGGCCGGGTCTTCGTTTCCCCGCAGCGACACAAGGCAACCGCCCGCTTCCCGGCCGGGATCGGGTACTCGGCCCCCAAGTGGTCGGTCACCCGCAGGAACACTCCCAGCGTTTCGGCGTCCGGCGGCAGTTCCACCACCAGTGGCCCGTCGAGCCGGCAGCGGACCGTGACCGAGCCAGCCGGGAACGAGCGGGGGTCCGGTCCGGCCGGGGTCGGCTGAGCCCCCTGGTGAGGAAGCTGCGGGCTGTTCTCCGGGGAGTTTGACGGGTTCATGGTGGAGCTTCCTCGATGGGCCTGCCGGAGGATGGCCCGGCCGGCGGGCAGTCTAGCGGGCGGAGCGGCTGGCGGGACAGCCACCACCAGAGGGCCGCCGCCAGGGTCAAGAGGCCGACGGAGATCAGCTGCGAGATCGACAGGGGTGTTCCCAGGGCCGGCGGCTCATCCACCCGGATGGCTTCGAGGAGCAGCCGGGAAATCGGATGCAGGGTGAGGACGAGGGCGAAGACCTCGCCCGGTCGGCGCGACAGCGGCGTGAACGCCACCGCGAGCCCGGACAGCAGGGCCGCATCGATGGCCGCGTAGAGCTGCGCCGGGTGCACCGGGAGACTCCAGCCCGCGGTGCCCGGTGGCAGAAGACCTCGCGACGCCTGGTCGAGCCAGGGGGGGCTGTGGGGGGGAAACGGCACGGCCCAGGGGAGGTCACACGGCCCACCGTAGCAGCAGCCGTTGAGAAAACACCCGAGCCGACCGAGCGCGAGGCCCAGGAGCAGGCCCGGGGCGATGCAGTCGGCGAGATCGAGCAGGGGGAGTCGGCGGCGGGCGGCGAACCGCCAGGCCGCCAGGGCCGCCGTCGGCAGCGAGCCGAAGACCACGAGCCCGCCCGCGGCGAGGTTGAGGGTCTCGGGCAGGGCCGCCCACAGGCTGCGACCCGGACGGAAAAACTGCTCGTGGTACTCGAGCACGTAGAACAGCCGTGCGCCCACGAGCCCCCACAGGAAGATCTCCATGCCCAGCCCGAGGATCGTGTCGGCATCGAACCCGAGGGCCCGGCCGCGGCGGACCGACAGCCACGTGCCCGCGGCGGCGGCGGCCAGCAACATCACGCCGTACCCCCGAACCGGAACACCCTGCCCGTCGTCGAGTGCCGGCAGGATGAAGGCGATGAGCCCCCCGGTGACGGCGAGCGGGAGCCCGAGCGCCGTCACGGTTTCCCGCCAGCCACGGGCGGCGATCGAGCGGGCCACCGCCACCGCCGCCCAGACCGCCCATACCGCGAGCAGCACGCCGGCGCCGAACAGCGGCAGCGACCAGCCGCCGAGCGTGAGCCGCGATGGGATGTGGAACAGCGTCGAGAGCATCGGCTGCGGCTGCGGCGTGGCTCAGGGGGAACCGGATGCGCGGGGAGGCAGGTGGCGATTGTCGAGCAGGCGCGTCGTGCCGAGTCGTCCGGCCACCAGTGCGATGGCCGGGCCCCGCGGGTCGATGAGCGGCTCGAGCGACTCCGGATCGACGATCGCCGCGTAGTCGCAGGCCACGTCGCGCCGGGCGAGTGCCGCCCGCAGGTCCTGTTCGGCGACCGTGATCGGGGCGCCGGCGTGCCAGCGTGCGGCCGCGGCCGCGAGCCCCTCCACGAGCGCCACGGCCTGCGTCCGCTGTCCGGGCGTCAGATAGGCGTTGCGCGAACTGAGTGCGAGTCCGTCGGCGTCGCGCACCGTCGGCAGGACGACGACCTCGATGGGGATGCCCGCGTCGCGGACCAACTGTCGCACGACGACCGTCTGCTGCCAGTCCTTCGCACCGAAGTAGGCGATGTCGGCCGGCACGATCTCGAACAGCCGCTGCACCACCGTCGCCACCCCGGCGAAGTGTCCGGGCCGCATGGCGCCCTCGAACGGCTCGGCCGCACGGCCGACCGTGACGCGATGCTCCGTTCCCAGCGGATACATCGCCTCCACGTCGGGCGTGAACACCCAGCGCACACCGAGCCCCTCGAGCATCCCGATGTCCGCGGACAGCGGCCGCGGATAGCGAGTGAAGTCCTCGTGCGGGCCGAACTGCGTCGGATTCACGAAGATCGACACGACCACGTCGTCGCCTGCCCGGGCCGCGGCCTCGACGAGGCTGGCGTGTCCGGCGTGGAGGGCGCCCATCGTGGGCACGAAACCGACTCTCCGCCCGCGTTGGCGGGCGTGGCGAACCTCGTCCCGCATCCACCCGGGGTCGTCCACGACGATCGTCTGCCCGCCCTCGGCGGACGCTGGGGGCGGCGTCACGCCATCGCCTCGACGGCCGCGACCGCGTCGCCCATCGCCTGGCCGAGGTCGTCGGCACGGATCGCCACGACCGGCCGCCGGCGGTCGTCCGGCACCGGGCCGGCGCCGAGCAGTCGCCGCCGCAGGCGGTCCTGCATCGTGATGAGCATCGCCACGGTGTCGGCCGTGGCCGCGGGAGGGGCGTCCGCGACCGCTGTCGCCGTCCCGACGAGGTCGGCGAACATGTCGGTCTGGGGGGCCGGCGTGCGGCGGCGAAACGCGAGCCGCTCGTCGAGCGTGGCGGGCTCGGCGATGAGCAGCAGGACGACGCCGGGAGGCATCGTCGTCCGGGCGAACCGGTCGTAGGTGCGGCGGGCTTCCGCGGCGGGAAGTTGGCCGTCGGCGGCCGCGAGGAACGTGCCGAGCCAGAAGTCGGTCACCGTGCCGTGCGAGTCGTCGGGCCATGCATCGGCCTGCAGTGCCGCCGCGCATTCCCGCAGCGCCGCCTCCCAGTGCCGCGCGAAGTCGGCGCGCTTCGGCGACGGTACCACGGCGGGCGCGTGGATGACGCGGGCCAGGATCGCATCGGCGACGGTGGCGGCCACCTCGGGTGCGCCGCTGCCGGGCACGCCGACCACGGCGATGTGGGGATGCGGCTGCGAGATGTTGGCGAGCAGGCTCCGCAGGGAGCGGCCCGCGACGGGATGCACGAGGTCGGGCGCGATCTCCACACACGGCTCGAGGACGAACCGCCGGGTCGCCATGCGCGGATGGGGCACTGTGAGGTCGGCCTGCTCGATCACCGCGTCATCGTAGAGCAACAGGTCGAGATCGATCGTCCGCGGCCCCCAGCGATCGGAGCGGTCGCGGTGGAGCGTGTTCTCGATCGCCGTGAGCATGTCGAGCATGTCGGCGGGCGGCAGATCGGTGTCGATCAGGATTGCGCCGTTGACGAACGGATCCTGCCCCGTCGGGCCGCCGATCGGGCGCGTCGCCCGCAGACGACTGGCGGTGACCACCGTCACGCCCGGCATGGCCCGCAGCAACTCCAGCGCGTCCGCCAAGTGTCCCCGCGGGTTCCCCTGATTCGAACCGCATCCGATCAGGCATCGTGCCATGGCTCGTCGCCCGGATTCCAAGTCGTCGTGCCGTCGGCGTAGCAGCGGCCGCGTCCCACGACCCCGAGATTCTATCCCCGACACCGGGTCGCCAGCACCCGGCGCCGGCCGATCGGCCCGCGCAGGCTCGAAAAAGGGGGGGACATCCAGGCCACGACCAAGGTCGTCGACTGTCGATCCCTCAAGTCGTCGCCCCCCAAAATCATTCGAGCAGCGTGTATCGAGCGGTTGTCCTCCCGACCGCGGACCACCGTGCGGGCAGTGGCACCACGGCGATGTCGATCGTGCGACTCTGACGAACGCGTGATCGCGGCATTCTGAAGACACCGCGCGGGTTGTCAAGGATGACGACCGCGCCGCCGCGCCGCGCCCGCGAAATCCACGAGCAAAACGGGAACGCGCCGACCAAAATTTTTTTTCGGGCGGCGACGTCGCGATCGCCGCGTTGAAGCCGGCTTGCCAGGGCCGGCGGGTTCGGCGAAAAAATCGGTTGTTTTTGCGGCCCTGCGGCATCGCGCGCGACGCGCGACCGTCGCACCGCGACCGCTCTCGGACCCCCGTTCTTGTCGCCGCCGCCGCTCACTCCCGACGAAGACCGCGGTTTGTCCGCCGATTGGGAGCAAGCTCTTGACGAACTGACGCACGACCTTCCCGACACCGTGGCGGATCGGTCGCGGGCCCTGCCGGCCGATGCCGCGGACGGTGATCCGGACGGGGGTCCACCGACGGGGCCTGCAGCCGACACCTACTGGGCGCTGTCGCGCACGCCGCTCACGAGCCTCGCGTTCACGCTGCCGCTGGTGCTCGCCTACGAGGGAGGCGTGCTGCTGCTCGGCCGGGGCTCGCCGCGGAACGGAGCCGACGTGTGGCTGCGTCAACTGCTCGACTCCCTCGGCTTCGGCGAGTACTTTCTGCTGCCGGCGCTCACGATCGTGGGACTTCTGGCCTGGCATCACCTGCAGCACGACCGGTGGCGGTTCAGCCCCGCCGTGCTGCTGGGAATGTGCCTGGAATGCCTGGTGCTCGCGGCCGTGCTGGTGGGGTTGGCACGGCTGCAAAACAGGTTCTGGCCCCTGGTGTCGCCCGGCCCGCCGTTGCTTCTGCAGGGGCCGCCCGGAGGGCTGTTCGCCCGGTTCGTGGGCTTCTGCGGCGCGGGTCTCTACGAGGAGGTGCTGTTTCGACTGCTGCTCCTGCCGGCCGTCGCCTGGGCGTGTCGCAGACTCGGCGCGGCGCCCGCGGCAGCTTGGGCGTGGGCGGTTGTCGGCACGAGCCTCATGTTCGCGGCCGCGCACTATGTCGGACCGCTCGGCGACACGCTCGATCTGCACAGCTTCGCGTTTCGCACCTTGGCGGGCATCTTCTTCGCCACGCTGTTCCTGGTGCGGGGATTCGGCATCGCAGCCGGCACGCACGCCGTCTACGACATCATCGTGGGGCTGCTGTAATTTCAGGTGGTGGAACAGGGACCCCGTTTTTATAATCGGGCGATCCCGCCGCAGGTCACGCCGTGCTGTCCGTCCGACCGAAAGTCAGCGATCTCGTCTTCCAGTTGTACGGGCGGACGCTCCATCCCGAGCTGTTCGAGATCTGTGCCACGCGGTCGGTCGAACGGGGCGGCTACCGTGCCGACGTGACGATCACGAGTGCCGGGCACGTGGTGACGTGGCGCCGCGACGGCCTCACGCTCTGCGAGGTCGCGACGAGCGCCGCCCACCCGTTGCCGCAGAAGCGCCGGCTGCTGTCCCATCGCCTCACCGGCGAGCGGAGCGACCGCATGGAGTGTCGCGGAGGCACGACCTACCAGACCTGTTTCCAGCTGGAGAGCGTCGCGCCGGAGGTGTTCTGGACATTCCAGCAGGAGCTGTGCACCGAGGGGATCAAGCACGGGCTGTTCCACCGTTTCGAGTCGGGGGGGCGGCTCGCGCTCGGGGCGATCAGCTGGCTCAACATCGAGACGCGGGCGCGGAGCCTGCTCGTGCAGGCCTTTCACACGTTCCCCGACGATCTGGCCATCGTGAAAAGCCAGACGCTCTTCGAGGTGGCCTGAAGCATGCCGAAATCCCGCCCCGCCCCGCCGGCCGCCCC
>RFUD01000560.1 GCA_009923125.1 Planctomycetia bacterium | reverse complement strand
CCGTCGCTCGGCGCGATCAAGATCACGATGCAGCAGTTCTACCGCCCGGGCGGCCTGAGCACGCAGCTCGAGGGGGTGAAGAGCGACGTCGAGCTGCCGAGCATCACGACGCACCTGCCCGTGGGCGAGGGGGATCTCGACCACGCGATCGCCTTCGACCGGGTGCCGGCGGCGACGTTCCAGCCGAGCGGCCGGGTGAGCGACGACATGCTGAAGACGCTTCGCGACCGGTCGATCGCCCGCGTCCAGGCCGACGCGGAGTTTGCGAAGGTCGCCAAGGACATCGCCCAGTACGAGAAGCGGAAGAAGGAGAAGACGATCTCGCTCGTGGAGTCGGAATTCGCGCGGCAGTGGAATGAGGGCAAGGCGGCCGAGGACGAGGAGAAGAAGCTCTCCGAGGCCGAGGACCCGAAGCGGCCGGTGGTGAAGCGGGACTTCTACTTCAACGAGGCGATGCAGGTGACCGCCGACTACCTCAACATGCTCGCCGGCGGCGCCGCCGGTCTCGCCCGCACGACCCCCGCCGCGGAATCCCAGCGGCTCCAGCCCGTCGCGCCGTAGCGGCACGCGAGCTTGGCCAACCCGGCTCGGGGTTGCCCCGAACCGTCTCTCCAAACGACAGAGCAGGCGATAACGACCCGCATTCGGAGCCGGCGGTAGGCATGCTCGACTCCGGTCGTGTTGAGAGTACAGGACTCGTGGGTTTTGATCAGAGCGGAAGAGTCCTCAACGACTCCCTGCGTCTGCGCGTGCCCACCGACCGACTCCGCCGAAACTTCTTGGCGCCTACGAGTTGAGGAGGCTTCGGGCTCCCCGTATCCCGGCGACGGGACATGGGGAGCCCGAAGCCGGTACACCTATCCCACGATCGCGTCGATGCCGCGGAACGAGTCGGGGTAGGTGAGCGCGAGCGGGATGTCGCGGAACAGCAGCGACGGGTCCACGCGCTTGTCGGCGCCGCGGGTGCGCTCGGCGGACGTGTCGAACGTGGGCGGGGGGCTGCCGGTGCGGGCGGCGAGATGGGCGTACCAGTCGCGGCGCCGCACGGGATGACCGTCGGACACCACGTAGAGTCGTCGGGCATGCGGCGACGCCGCGACGGCGACCACGATCCGGGCGGCGTCGTCGATGTGGATGAGGTTCAGCCAGCTGTCGGGATCGGCGGCGATCGGTCGGCCGGCCCGCAGGTCGTCGAGCCGCGGGAGCCTGTCCGGGCCGTAGAGGCCGGCGAAGCGGAGCGCGGTCCCGCGGTCGCCCACGCGGGCGTGGAGCAGGGCTTCGGCATCGAGGAGCACGCGGCCCGCCTCGCGCGCGGGGCGAGCGGGCGTGGTCTCATCGACGACCGCGCCGTCGTCGGTGCCCCACACCCCGGTCGAGCTCGAGAACACGACGCGGCGCACGCCGGGCAGCCGGTCGAGGAC
>RFUD01000559.1 GCA_009923125.1 Planctomycetia bacterium | reverse complement strand
CGATCAGGCCGAGCACGACCGGCGTGATCAGGAGCAGCCGCCGGCTCGCGGAGAGCAGATTCTCGAAGTCGCCCCCCCAGTCGATCGTGTAGCCCGTCGGCAGCCTGACCTGGGCCGCGATTCTCGCCTGCGCCTCCTGCACGAAACTGGCCACGTCGCGGCCGCGCACGTTCGCCGAGACGAACGTGCGTCGGCGCGAGTTCTCGTGCTCGATCGAGGGGGGGCTCTCCTCGACCCGCACGTCGGCCAGTTCGCCGAGCGGCACCGGTCGCCCGCCGGCGGCCTCGACCGGAATCTGCGACACGAGTTCCTCGTTCTCCCGCCACGCCTGCGGGAACTTCACCATCAGGGGAAACCGCGGCCGTCCCTCGTACACCAGCCCGGCCTGGATGCCCCCCATCGCCGAGACCGTCCGCATCACTTCGATGCCGTCGATGCCGTGCCGGGCGAGCTGGTCCTGGCGGGCGTCGATCCGCAACGTGGGCACGTCGGCCTGCCAGTCGGCCCGGACGTCGGCCGCCCCGGGAATGTCCCGCAGCACGCCCTCGATCCGCTTGCCGAGGTCGCCGAGCGTGCCGAGGTCGTCGCCGTAGACGAGCACCGCGACGTCGGCCTTCACGCCGGCCACGAGTTCGTCCACCCGCATCTCGATCGGCTGGCTGAACCCGAAGTTGGCCCCCGGCACCGCCGCGGTGAGCGCCCCCGACATGCGCTCGACGAGCTCATCCCGCGGGATGTCGCGAGGCCAGCGGGACCGCGGCTCCAGCATCACCCACACGTCGGTCTGCTGCACCCCCATGATGTCGTTGGCGATCTCGGGGCGGCCTGTCTTCGAGAACACCGTCTGCACCTCCGGGAACGCGCCGAGCACCTGCTCGATCCTCGTGGTCAGCGGCACGGAGTCTTCGAGCGTGGCGCTCGGCAGCCGATTGACCTCGATGAGGATGTCGCCCTCGTCGAGCCGGGGCATGAACTCGGCACCGAGCCGCAGCGCCACCGGCACGCTGGCCGCCACCAGCCCCGCGGCGCACAGCGAGATCACGACCGGATGGGCCACCGCCGCCCGGGCGAGCGGGTGGTAGATGCGGTGGAAGAGCCGCATCGGCAGCGGCTCATGCTCCTCCTCGCGGGACAGCACCGTGGCCGCGAGCACGGGCATCAGCGTCAGCGAGATCACGAGCGAGCCGGCGAGCGCGAACAGCACCGTGAGGGCCATCGGCCGGAACAGCTTCCCCTCGGTGCCCTCGAGGAACAGGATCGGCAGATACACGATCGCGATGATCAATTCGCCGAACATCGTCGGCCCCCGAACCTCGATCGCCGCATCGCGCACCACGCCGAGCTTCGACGCCGTCGGCGGGGCCAGCCCCAGCCGCCGCACGCAGTTCTCCACCATGATCACGGAACTGTCCACGACCAGGCCGAAGTCGATCG
>RFUD01000558.1 GCA_009923125.1 Planctomycetia bacterium | reverse complement strand
TGCTCGATCCTCGACGGCTGGTGGGCGGAGGCCTACGACGGCCGCAACGGCTTCGCGATCGGCCGGGGGGAGACGCACGCCAACGACGCGATCACCGACCGCCGCGACTACGAGGCGCTGTACAAGGTGCTCGAGGAGGAGGTCATCCCGCTGTTCTACGATCGTGACGCGGACGGTCTGCCGCGGCAGTGGATCAAGATGATGAAAAACTCGATCAGTTCGCTGGCCTGGCGGTTCAGTTCGCACCGCATGGTGATGGACTATGCCCGCGCCTGCTACGTGCCGGCCGCCGGCGGCGTGTCGTGCGACATGAACAACCGCTGACGAGGCGTGGGGCCAGCGTCCCCGTTGTCGTGCGCAAGTGCGCCGGCTTCAGGCTCCTCAATGGAGAAACACGGTCAGGCCAGGAGGGCCGGGTAACTTCCAGCCGACGGAGGTCGGCCAAGGGAAAATGGTGCGACGCCATGTTTCCCGTAAAGACGTGAGGCGAGGGGTTACCCCTGCCGTTGAGACGGCGTATGTGACCAGCGCAGGCAGGGATGCCGGAGCGCAGGCACATCCGAGTGAGTGAAGCCCAGGATGGGCGCAACGAACGTCCGGCGAGACGGTACGGGGTAACCCCGAGCCGGGCCGCGCGAGCCGACGGTTATCGAGGCTGCTTGGCGAACTCGGCTTCGTCGCGCCACTTCCTGGCGTCGGATTCGGCGGCGGTGAGGGCGGCACGGGTCTTGTCGGCGGTGGCACCGAGTTCGGCAGCCCGCTTCTCCGCCTCGGCGACCTGGGCGAGGATCGTCTCGAGCGCCTTGCGGGCCTGGAGGAGCTCGGCGTCGGCGGCGTCGTGGGTCTTCGTGGCGGACGCAAGCGCGGCCTCGGCCGCCTTCACGCGGTCGTCGAGCCGCGGAGGATTCGTGTCGGGCGTGCCGAGCGGCTTGGCGTCGGCCGTGGCATAGGCCACGAGCGTGCCGGCGAGGTCTCCGACGAACAGGCGGCTGCCGTCGCTCGTGGCGGCCACGCGCAGCGCGATGTCGGCGTGCTGCGGAAAGTCGCGTTCCCGCGCACCATCGCCCTTCCAGACGACGGCTTTCCTGTCGCGGCCGCAGGTCGCCAGCCGGCCGTCGGGGAGCCAGGAAAGGCCGAGCGTGCCGCCGGGATGGGCGTCCCACTCCTTGATCTTCGTGCCGTCCTTGCGGGCCCAGAGCCGCACCTTGCCGTCGTCGCTGGCCGTCGCGATGACCGCACCGTCGCCGCGCCAGGCCGCCGCCGTGATCCCGCCGCCGTGCCCCTTGAGCACGGCGTCTTCGCGTGCGCCGCGGGTCTCCCAGAGGAACGCGTTGCCGGCGCGATCCCCCGTCGCGAGCATCGTGCCGTCGGGCGAGAACTCGATCGCGGTGATCCAGTCGGTGTGCTTGCGAATCTCGGCCTCGACTTGGCCGTCG
>RFUD01000557.1 GCA_009923125.1 Planctomycetia bacterium | reverse complement strand
GCCTCGCCGCGGCCGAGCTTGCCCGTGGTCACGCGCGACGAGAGCTTGGCCGTGTCGCAGATCTTCCTGGCCGTGCCGTGCGAGACCCGGGAAAACGACTGCGTGAGGAACTGGGCGAGCGTGAGTTTCGGTTGCTCCTGGAGCATGGTCACGAGCCGGCCGAGTTCCACGCCGTAGGGGTGCGGCTTGATCTCCTTCGGCTCCGGCGGGAGGTCGTCGTTGGCCCGATCGATGATCCGTTCCTGGCCGTCGGGCCCCAGGAAATGAATCCTGGCGTGCGGGTTGGCGATCGCCGTCTGCTCGAGATACTCCTCGACACTCCCGCGCCCGCGCTGGAACTTCGCCTCCATCTCGATCGTCACACGGGTGCCGTGCTCGATCGCGTCGCCCCTGTCGTTGACCGCCACCCACTCGATGGCGTGCTTCTTCATGAGTTCGTCGCCACCCTTGCCCGGGGGGATCTCGACGCCCTCCCCCTTGCCATTCAAGATTTCGGGCTGGTTGGTCTTCGTGTCGATCCGCAGTTCGTAGTAGTGGGCCCGGTCCTTGGGGCCGGTCTTGGAGATGATTTTCACCGGCTTGCCGGTGGTCAGCACGCCGTACATGCCGGCGGCCGAGATGCCGATCCCCTGCTGGCCACGGCTCATCCGCAGCCGGTGAAACTTCGAGCCGTAGAGCAGCTTGCCGAAGATGAGCGGGATCTGCTTGCGGACGATGCCCGGCCCGTTGTCCTGCACGCCCATCCGGTAGCGGGCGCCGCTCTCGCCCACCTCCTCGATATGCACCCAGATTTCGGGGAGGATGCCCGCTTCCTCGCACGCATCGAGCGAGTTGTCCACGGCTTCCTTCACGCTCGTGAGCAGGGCCTTGCGCGGCGAGTCGAAGCCGAGGAGGTGACGGTTCTTGGCGAAGAACTCGCTCACGGAGATGTCGCGCTGCCCGGCGGCGAGCGCCTGGGCCGTGGCGCGGCGCTTCGTCTCCTTCGGCTTTCCGTTGGGCGACGGCTCGGGGGCCGGAACGCTCTCCGCGGGCCCGGCGGCTGCGGCCGGTTTGGGAGGCTTCTTAGCGGAGGATTTCGGCTTGGAGCGGGTTTTCGTGGCCATCAGCAGAGACTGTGACCGGCGGCGGCCCGTCTGGCAAGAGGGGCAAAGTCTGCCGGTTGTAGGGCCGGGCGAAGTGGGGCCGCAGCCTGCGCGTCTCCAGCCGCCGACCTTGCCTCCTGGGCAGGGCCGGCAGAGGCGGCGCGGCGGGAGTCATTCGTGCAATCGGCCCGTGCCGAAGATTTCCGCGTGCGGCGGAGGGGCCGCGAGACCCGGGAGGAGGTGAGCCGATGTTTCGTTCGAGCCTGTCGATGATTGCGGCCGGCGTCGTGGTCTGGGCGGCGACTGCCGCGCCCGCCGCGCCCATCAACGGCGGCGTCGAAGCTCCGACGCCCGAC
>RFUD01000556.1 GCA_009923125.1 Planctomycetia bacterium | reverse complement strand
TCATCCTGGCGGCGCTCGGCGGCCGCCTCGGCGTGATGCCGGCGCAGGCCACCGACACGCTCGTCGCCGTCGCCATCCTGTCGATCACGTTCAATCCGCTGCTCTACCGGCTGATCGGCCCGTTCGAGCGCTGGCTGGCCCGGCACGGCGGTGCGGGGCCGGCGGACGACGAGATCGCGCCGCTCGAGCCGGCCGCGAGCCAGCGGGCCATCGTGGTGGGCTACGGCCCCGTCGGCCAGACCGTCACGCAGCTCCTGCTCGACAACGGCATCGAGCCGACCGTCGTGGAACTGAACCTCGACACCGTCCGCCGGCTACGGGCCTTCGACGTGCGGGCCGTCTACGGCGACGCGATACGGCCGGAAATCCTCCGCGAGGCGGGCATCGCGCGGGCCGCCAACCTCATCCTCACCAGCGGCTCCGGCGGCGTGGACGAGGAGATCGTGCGGCGGGCCAAGGAACTCAATCCCGACGTCGCGATCCTGGCGCGTTCGCAATATGTCCGTGAACTGCCCAAGCTGCACCGCGCCGGAGCGGAAGATGTGTTTTCCGCCGAGGGCGAGGTGGCCCTCGCGTTCACCGTGCGGATTCTCGAACGACTCGGCGCGACCGGCGAGCAGATCGACCGCGAACGGGCCCGCGTCGAGGCCACGTTCCGCGGCGGCTAGATCATCCTCCAAAGGTTCATCGCCGATTCACTGCGTGGCCCGGAGGGTTTCCATCCATGCCACGACATCGACCAGTTCGTCGGCCGACAGCGTGGTGGCCAGATCGGCCGGCATCAGCGACACCGGCTGCTTCAGGAGCTGCTCCAGCTGTCCGGCGGGAAGCGTCACGTCGAGCGAGTCGGCACCGCGGATCACCACCTGCTCCGGCGACTGCGACACGAGCAGGCCCGTCACGCTGCGACCGTCCTCCATGATCGCCGTATGGGTCTCGTAGCTGTGGCTGATGGCGGCCGATGGTGCCAGCACCGATTCGTAGAGCGCCTCCCGCGACAGCTTCGCACCGACACCGGAGAGGTTGGGGCCGACCGACTTCCCCTCGCCATTGACCACGTGGCACTTTGCACAGGTGCCCGCACCGGCGAACAGCGCCCTGCCATTCGCGGCATTGCCCTTGCGCTTCACGAGCTCCGTCACCGGCGGCAGCTTCTCGCCTCCCTTGGCCTTCGGCATGGGCAGCACGTCCGCGGCCGACTGCCGAATGTCGCCCCACGGGCACGACGCGATCGCCACGGCCGCCACCTGCGGCAAGACGCCCGAGAGTTGGCCCGACTTCGCCATGGCGACGAGATCCTTCGCCCCCTGCTGCGAGCGGGCCAGACCGCGGACGGCCGCAGACTTCTGCTCCGCCGACGCGTTGGCATCGGCGAGGATCCCCTTGAGCAGTGCGGACGTCTTGCCAGAGCCGCGGATGCCGAGGGCGGCGAGCAGGCGG
>RFUD01000555.1 GCA_009923125.1 Planctomycetia bacterium | reverse complement strand
GAGAAAGAAGCTGCCGGCCACGCAGACGAGCCCGTCGGGTCCGGCGATGCGGCGACCACGCGCGACGGCGGCGGCCGGTGATCGCGCCGTCTCGACGGCGTCGATGCCGACCGTGCGGCAGGCGGTTCGCAGCCGCTCGACGGGTGCGGCGCGGGGATTCGTCTCGTAGCGGGTGACGATCACGTGATCGAACCGGCCCGCGGCCTGCCGCAGCATGCGTTCGATCTGCTTGTCGCCGCTCGCCGCGAACACGAGCACCCGCGGCCGGTGCGCGTCGAGCAGCGGGGCGAGGGTCTCCACCAGCGCCCGCATCGACGCCGCGTTGTGGGCCGCGTCCACGACGACCAGCGGCCGCCGACGGACCACTTCGATGCGGGCCGGGAGCCGCGTGCGGCGCAGGCCGGCCGCGATCGCCCGCTCGGGGATTCGGAATCCCGCGGCGGCGAGCCGGCGGACGGCGACGACGGCCAGGGCGGCGTTTTCCGCCTGGTGGCGGCCCGCCATGCCGAGTTCGTAGTCGGTCGTGGTGGACTCGCCGCCGGCGAGCGAGCGCGGGAGCGTGACGCGGGCGACGGGCAGGCCGAACGTGTCACGGCCCCGGGGGACCGTGGACGCCGTCACCGAGAAGTCGCGGCCGAGTTCCAGGAGCGGTGCGCGGCGACTCGCGGCGACGGCGCGGATCACGCGGCGGGCCGACGGGTGCACGGCTCCGCTCACGACCGGCACCCCACGCTTGATGATGCCCGCTTTTTCGGTCGCGATCCTGCCGATCGTCGCGCCGAGCACGGCCATGTGGTCGAGGCTGATGCTGGTGATCACCGACAGGACCGGCTGCGTCACGTTGGTGGCGTCGAGCCGGCCACCGAGGCCGGTCTCGAGCACGGCGACGTCGACCCGCGAGCGGGAGAAGTGGAGGAGCGCCACGGCCGTGAGCACCTCGAACCACGTGGGGCCGCGGGCGTCGCGCTCCGCCTCGGCGCGGTCGAGTGCCTCGACCGCGGGCATCACGGTGGCGAAGGCCGCGGTGAGCGCCGCCGCGCCGATCGGCCGGCCGGCGACCTCGATCCGCTCCTCGATGCGGTGCACGTGGGGAGACAGGTAGCGGCCCACCCGATATCCGGCCTCGCCGAGGACCGAGGCGATCATCGCGACGGTCGATCCCTTGCCCTTGGTGCCCGCGACGTGCACGACCGGCACGGTCGCCTGGGGCGATCCGATCGCCTCGAGCAGCCGGCGCACGCGGTCCGGCGCGAACGTCCCCACCGCGGGGCTCACACGCTCGTAGTTGAGCCGGCGGTCGAGCCAGGCGAGCGCCTGGCCGCGCGACAGCCGGCCACGAGTTCGCCGCGTTTCCGTCATCCTGCGCAGATTTCCGGGGTCGCGGACATGGGACCTCCGAGTGTAGCCAGCCGGGGACCCCGGTCTGGCAAAAGCGGACTT
>RFUD01000554.1 GCA_009923125.1 Planctomycetia bacterium | reverse complement strand
CCACGGTATCGGTGCGGGCTCGGGCGATGCCTTCGTGCCAGCGGAGACGCTGGGCTGGCCGCAGTGGCCCGGTGATGGATCCGATCCCGCGACGCGGATCGGCGACATGGTGGCGTGCACGAGCGGGCCGCTGCCTGCGGAGTCCCCGGGGGCCGGCCTCCTGCTCTCCGCCTGCGCCGCGTCGGCAAACGACGCCGACGTGCGGTCGCGGCTCCGGCTCTTTCCCGACGCCGTGGCGGAAGACATGGAGGGCTTCGCGGTGGCTGCCGCCTGTCGGCTCGCCGGCGTGCCGATCGAGATCGTCCGCGGCATCTCCAACACCGCCGGCGATCGCGACATCTCCGGCTGGCGGATCGAAGCCGCCTGCCACGCGGCCGCCGAACTCGCCGCACTGCTCCTCGGAGCGCGGGCATGAAGCAGTCCATCCGTCTCGGTATCTCCACCTGTCCGAACGACACGTTCGCCTTCCACGGCCTGCTCACGCGGGCGGTGGACTGGCGCGGGCTCGACTTCCAGATCGAGCTGCTCGACGTGGAAACGCTCAACGAACGTCTGCTCACCGGCGGCTTCGACGTCTGCAAGGCGAGCTTTCATGCCGCCCTGTTGGCCGCCACCGACGTCGTCGTGCTGCCGAGCGGCTCGGCCCTCGGTTTCGGCGTCGGCCCGCTCCTGCTCGCATCCGCGTCGGGCGCGCGGCCGAGGCACTCAGGCCAGCTCACGCTCTGCCCCGGCCGGCACACGACGGCCTCGCTCCTGTTCGATCTCTTTCATCCGCGCACCACCCGTGTCGAGCAGGTGGTGTTCTCCGAGATCATGCCGCGGCTCTCGGCCGGCACGGCCGAGTTCGGCGTCTGCATCCACGAGGGGCGGTTTACCTGGGAGGCGCAAGGCCTCGCGCTCGTCGAGGACCTCGGCACCCGCTGGGAGACCGAGACCGCCTGCCCGCTGCCGCTCGGCGGGATCGTGGCCAGTCGGCGGCTGCCCGACGCGACGGTCGGGGTGGTGCAGCGCGTGATCCACGATTCGCTGATGCTGGCCCTCGGCGACCGGCCTGCCGCCCTGCCCACGATGCGGGCCCACGCGCAGGAATTCGACGACCGCGTGCTCATGCAGCACGTCGATCTGTACGTGAATGAGTGGACGATCGACCTGGGCCCGAGCGGTGCCATGGCCCTCGACGAGCTTTCCGCGCGTGCGGCATCGCTCGGTCTGGCCGCCGGGCGGCTCCAGGTGTTCGCCGGCTGACCGGCGGCCGCCGGATCCATCGGGTGGACAACGCGGCCGGGGGCGGGAATGATCTCGGTGCTTCCCGCCCCACTCGCCGACTCCCATGGCACGCCAGCTCGACACCATCCGCAACATCGGCATCGTCGCCCACATCGACGCCGGCAAGACCACGCTCACCGAGCGGATGCTCTTCTACACGAAGACGAGCCACCG
>RFUD01000553.1 GCA_009923125.1 Planctomycetia bacterium | reverse complement strand
GCCGGTCGTCGGCGGGCGCCGGCCGGACGCAGACGCACGCCGCGACCGCCGCCAGCAGACCGCAGGGGAGAAGCCTCATCGCGCCCGACCTCCCGAACGACGGCCGCCGCCCCGCGGCGGTCCCTGCGGCACGACGTCGTTGAGGTTCGAGAAGTCGGGCCGTTCCCGTCCGTCCGGCGGCCCGGGCACCACGTGGCGGAAGACGACGACGTTGTCGAGTTTCACGTCGTCGGTCCAGATGAACTTCGCGCCCGCGAAGTCGGCGTCGTAGTAGGGCTGCTTCGGGTCGATCTCCCGCTCGGAATACTCGCGGGCCGGCTTCCAGTCGCCGTCGTCGAAGCCCTCGGCGAACCAGTCGGGGGGCAGCGGCGTGTTCTCCACGCGCGGGTTCTGCGTGTCGCCGCCGACGGGCCCGCGCGAGAAGCACTTCGCCTTCCAGACGCGGGAAGTCACCGTGCCGTCGCCGAACTTGAGGATGAATCCGCCGTCACCGACGTTCGTGTTGGCGTATTCCATCCCGGTCCGCGGGTCGGCGTTGTCGCGGGCGAGAACGGCGATCGTCATCGGGTATTTCGGCAGGAGGTCGATCGAGATCACGTTGTGGGGGATGAACCGGATCGAATCGACCGCCACGAGTTCGCCGTTGACGTACAGTTCGAACGTGTTGTCGGCGTAGACGTTCGCCCGGATCGTGTCGGCCATCTGCGGCTTCCGCGGCGGAGCGGGCGGCTGCGCCCCGGCGACGCCGGCCACGCACGCCGTCGCCACGGCGATCCGGCACAGGCGGCTGAATCCGTTGGTCATTCCCGGCCTCCTCGAGTGCGGCGGCGGATTCAACGGTGCCGCCCGGCGGAAGTTGCAGCGTCCGCCGGGGCACGGCCCGTGCGGCGGGTGATAGAGTATCGCGAGTGCGGCCCGACGTGCCGCCCCTCACCCCCGCGGAGTCGTATCATGCGCATGCGTCCGAGGTCCATCGTCGTCCTGGTGGCGGTCTGCGGCTGGTCCGGATGGCTGGTGGCCGCGGAGCCGGAACAACTGCCCCTCTGGAACGGCGCGGCTCCGCTGTCGGCCGGCCAGACCGACGCCGACCAGCCGTTCCTCGTCGTCTCCCCCGCGCCGCAGGATCGGGCCTGCGGCGCCGCGTTCGTGATCTGCCCGGGCGGCGGCTACGGCGCCCTCGCGACGGACCACGAGGGGACGCAGGTCGCCCGCTGGTGCAACGGGATCGGCGCGACCGCCTTCGTGCTGCACTACCGGCTCGGGAGCAAGGGCTACCACCACCCCGTCCAGCTGATCGACGTGCAGCGGGCGATCCGGGTGGTGCGGTCCAAGGCCGGCGACTACGGCATCGACCCGGAGCGGATCGGGATCATCGGCTTCTCGGCGGGCGGGCATCTCGCGTCGATGGCGGCCACGCTGTTCGAGGAGCGACCGGAGGGG